>NZ_MUYZ01000081.1:0-23234 GCF_003013775.1 Micromonospora sp. MH33 | reverse complement strand
CGCCCGCCGCGCCGCCGGCTGCCCGGGCCCCGGCCGCGGCGGACAGGAACAGGGCGGCGCCGCAGGTTCCGTGCGGGTCGTGGGCGGCCGGGCGGGCCAGGTCGGACAGGGCGACGCCGTGCGCGGCCAGGAAGTCCTCGGCGAGCGCGGTGGGGTCGCCGCCGTCGGCGAGCCACCATTCCAGGCGGGCCCGTTCCACGAGCCGGTCCCGGCAACCGGGCGGGGATCCGGGGGTGTCGACCCCGATCGTTGGGAGCGCTTCCACACCGTCCGGTCGGTTCACACTCATCCGTTCAGCCGATTTCGGGTGAACAAGCCGCATCCTTGCTCGATACCGCGCGGTTGCGCTTGGTACTGTGCGTCACTGGTCATGTGAACCATGACACAGTGCCCCCACAGTCCGGAGAACCCGATGTGCCAGCACCTACCCACCTGCCCCTCCGCCGAGGCGACGGATCGCGAAGCCGCACGCGTCCTCGCCTGCTTCCCTGAGCAGGGCTGGAGCCTGCTCTGCAACGGTGTCATCGTTTTCGAGGACACCGGTGAGCTGCTTCCCGACGGCAGCACCATCGCCCCGCACCGCGGCCCCGCCCGGCACGCTCTCGTCGCTTAGACGATCACGCTCCGTCGCCGAGCGTACGCGCCGGCACCGCCGGCCGGGGCGGCGGCACTGCACCGCCCCGGCGTACCGCGCACATCAGCTCTCGAACGCCTCCGGCGCGGGGCACGAGCAGACCAGGTTCCGGTCTCCGTACGCGCCGTCGATCCGCCGCACCGGCGGCCAGTACTTCCCCGCCCGGTCCACCCCGGACGGGTAGGCGCCCACCGACCGCGGGTACGGGTGCGGCCAGTCGTCACCCGACACCATCGCCGCGGTGTGCGGCGCGTTGGCCAGGGGGTTGTCCCCCGCCGGCCACTCCCCCGAGCCGACCTTGTCGATCTCCTCGCGGATGGCGATCATCGCGTCGCAGAACCGGTCCAGCTCGGCCAGGTCCTCACTCTCGGTCGGCTCCACCATGAGCGTCCCCGCCACCGGGAACGACATCGTCGGCGCGTGGAAGCCGTAGTCGATCAGCCGCTTCGCCACGTCGTCGACGCTCACCCCGGTCGCCTTCGTCAGCGGCCGCAGGTCCAGGATGCACTCGTGCGCCACCAGGCCCTTGTTGCCGGCGTACAGCACCGGGTAGTGGTGCCGCAGCCGCGCCGCCACGTAGTTCGCCGCGAGGACCGCCACGCCGGTGGCCCGGGCCAGCCCCTCGGCGCCCATCATCCGCAGGTACGCCCACGGGATCGGCAGGATCCCCGCCGACCCGTGGTTGGCCGCGGAGATCGCCGGCCGCCCGTCGGTGTGCGCGCCGAGCGGGTCGCCGGGCAGGAACGGCGCCAGGTGCGCCCGCACCGCCACCGGGCCCACGCCGGGGCCGCCGCCACCGTGCGGGATGCAGAACGTCTTGTGCAGGTTCAGGTGCGACACGTCCGCCCCGAACCGTCCCGGCTTCGCGAAGCCGACCAGGGCGTTGAGGTTCGCCCCGTCGACGTACACCTGGCCGCCGGCGTCGTGCACCTTCGCGCACAGCTGCGCGATGCCCGTCTCGTACACCCCGTGCGTGGACGGGTAGGTCACCATGATCGCGGCGAGCGCGTCCCGATGCTTGTCGATCTTCGCGTCGAGGTCGACGAGGTCGACGTTGCCGTCGGCGTCGCAGCCGACGACCACCACCCGCATGCCGGCCATCACCGCGGACGCGGCGTTGGTGCCGTGCGCCGACGACGGGATCAGGCACACGTCACGGTGCCCCTCGCCGCGCTGCCGGTGGTAGGCCCGGATGGCCAGCAGCCCGGCCAGTTCCCCCTGCGACCCGGCGTTGGGCTGCACGCTGACCGCGTCGTAGCCGGTGACCTCGGCCAGCCAGCCCTCCAGCTGGGCGATCAGCTCCCGGTACCCGGCGGTCTGCTCGGCCGGGGCGAACGGGTGCAGGTGCGCGAACTCCGGCCAGGTGATCGGCTCCATCTCGGTGGTGGCGTTCAGCTTCATCGTGCACGACCCCAGCGGGATCATGCCCCGGTCCAGGGCGTAGTCGAAGTCCGACAGCCGGCGCAGGTAGCGCAGCATCGCCGTCTCGGAGTGGTGGGTGCGGAACACCGGGTGGGTGAGGAAGTCGCTGCCGCGGGCCAGGTCGCCGGGTAGCGCCGCGTCCACCTCACCGTCGACCCCGGCGACGCCGAACGCCGCCCACACGGCCGCCAGGTGCGCGGCCGTGGTGGTCTCGTCGCAGGAGATGCCGACCCGGTCGGCGTCGACCAGCCGCAGGTTCACGTTGCGCCGCGCGGCGGCGGCCACCACCTCGGCGGCGCGCCCCGGCACGGTCGCGGTGACGGTGTCGAAGAACGCGACGTCCGCGACCTGCACGCCGCCGGCGCGCAGCCCGGCCGCGAGCCGCGCCGCCGCCTCATGGGTACGCCGGGCGATAGCCCGCAGCCCGTCCGGGCCGTGGTAGACGGCGTACATGCCGGCCATCACCGCCAGCAGCACCTGCGCGGTGCAGATGTTGCTGGTCGCCTTCTCCCGGCGGATGTGCTGCTCGCGGGTCTGCAACGCCAGCCGGTACGCGGGGTTGCCGTCGGCGTCCTTGGACACCCCGACGAGCCGGCCCGGCAGCATCCGCTCCAACCCGGACCGGACGGCCAGGTAGCCGGCGTGCGGGCCGCCGAAGCCCATCGGCACACCGAAGCGCTGGGTGGTGCCGGCGGCGATGTCGGCGCCGATCTCGCCGGGCGGGCGCAGCAGGGTCAGCGCCAGCAGGTCCGCGGCGACCGCCACCAGCGCGCCGACGCCGTGCGCGGCCTCCACGAGCGGGCTGTGGTCGCGGACCGCCCCGGACGCCCCCGGGTACTGCAGGTGCAGACCGAAGAACTCGGCGGGCAGCTCGTCGCGCTCCACGTCGAGCACCCGCACGTCGATGCCGAGCGGCTCCGCGCGGCTGCTGATCACCGCGATGGTCTGCGGCAGGGTGTCGGCGTCGACCACGTACACCGGGCTCTTGCTCCTGGACGCGCGGCGGGCGAGGGTCATCGCCTCGGCCGCGGCGGTGCCCTCGTCGAGCATGGAGGCGTTGGCGGTGGCCAGCCCGGTCAGGTCGGTGACCATGGTCTGGAAGTTCAGCAGCGCCTCGAGGCGGCCCTGGCTGATCTCCGGCTGGTACGGCGTGTACGCGGTGTACCAGGCGGGGTTCTCCAGCACGTTGCGGCGGATCACCGCCGGGGTGTGCGTGCCGTGGTAGCCCAGCCCGATCATCGACACGGCCACGGTGTTGCGGGCGGCCAGGGCGCGCAGCTCGGCGATCGCCTCCCGCTCACTGGCCGGGGCGGGCAGGTCCAGGGCGCCGTGCCAGCGGATCACCTCGGGGATCGCGGCGTCCATCAGCTCGTCGATGGAGCTGTGCCCGACGGTCTCCAGCATCCGGCGCTCGTCGTCCGGGCCGGGGCCGATGTGCCGGTCGGCGAACTGCTCTGCGGTCATGCGCTGCGCTCCTTGTGGGGGCGAGGTCGACGGGTCGGCCTCCCCCTGAGTCGCGCTGACGCGCTCCACAGCGCCTGCCCACGTGGTCCTTTTGCCTGAGAGGTTCCGGGGAGAATCTGCCCCTTCGGCGCCGTCCGGGGAATTCCCGGGCGGTCTCTCCCACGTGGGTGGTACCGGCATGGTCAACGCTACCAGCGACCATGTTTCCGGCTCATGTCGTACCCCGCCCGGGGCGGCGGTCACACCGCGGCGGCGGGCACCGGCCCGGCGGCGACCCGGTCGGCCAGGGCGGTCAGCGCCGCGCCCAGCGGCGCGTCGAGGGTGAGCGAGGCGTACCCGTCGCCCCGGGTGGGACCCTGGTTGACGATGGCCACCGGGACGCCGAGCTTCGCCGCGCGCAGCACGAACCGGCGCCCCGACATGACGGTCAGGGAGGAGCCGAGCACCAGCAGCGCCCGGGCCCGCTCGACGTGGGCGAAACAGTCGGCGACCCGGGGCGCGGGCACCGTCTCGCCGAAGAACACCACGTCGGGTTTGAGCATGCCGGCCCCGCAGATGCCGCAGTCGACGGTGCGGAACCCGGCCACCGCCTCCTCGGGCAGGTCCACGTCGCCGTCGGGGTTGACGTGCGCGACGTGCGCGTCGAAGCCCGGATTCGCCTCGGTCAGCCGCCGGTCCAGCTCGTCGCGGGAGGTCAGGTTGCCGCAGTCCAGGCAGGTCACCTCGTCGAGACGGCCGTGCAACTCGATCACCCCGGTGGCGCCGGCGGCCGTGTGCAGGCCGTCGACGTTCTGGGTGATGATCCCGCCGAGCAGCCCGGCGCGTTGCAGCCGGGCCACCGCCCGGTGACCGTCGTTGGGGGCGGCCCGGGCGATCATCCGCCAGCCCAGGTGGCTGCGCGCCCAGTACCGCCGTCGCGCGTGCGGGTCGCGGGTGAACGCCTGGTAGGTCATCGGGGTGTGCCGGCGGGCCGCGCCGCTGGGCCCCCGGTAGTCCGGGATGCCCGACTCGGTGGACAGGCCGGCGCCGCTGAGCACCACCACGTCCCCGGCGCCCACCAGCCGGGTCAACGCGTCGAACGTCTCGGTCACCCGTCCATGCTGCCTCGCCCGCCGCCGCGCGGCGACCACCACCGCCCCCGGTGACCGCCGTCACCGCACCGCGACGGGCAGGTCCCGCCGAACCCGGCGCGCGACCCGTCCCGCGACTAGGTTGAAGGCATGCGCGTCGTGATCGCCGGAGGCCACGGGAAGATCGCCAAACTGCTGGAGCGGGAACTCGCCGGGCGCGGCGACACCGCCGTCGGACTGATCCGCAACCCCGAACACGCCGCCGCGCTGCGCGCCGCCGGCGCCGAACCGGTCGTCTGCGACCTGGAGCACACCGACGTCGACACCGTCGCCGGGCACCTGACCGGCGCCGACGCGGTGGTCTTCGCCGCCGGGGCGGGCCCGGGCAGCGGCGCGGCCCGCAAGGACACCGTCGACCGGGCCGCGGCCGTGCTGCTCGCCGACGTCGCGCAACGCGCCGGGGTGCGCCGCTACCTGCTGGTCTCCTCGATGGGCGTGGACCGGCCCCCGAGGGCGGGCACCGACGAGGTGTGGGCGGCGTACCTGCGGGCGAAGAAGGCCGCCGAGGACGACGTCACCGCACGGGACCTCGACGTCACCGTGCTGCGCCCCGGCCGGCTCACCGACGACGCACCGGTCGGCCGGATCACCCTGGCCCGGCACGTCGACCCCGGCGCGGTCACCCGCGCCGACGTGGCCCGGGTCCTGCTGGCCCTGCTGTACGCCCCGGACACCACCGGGCTCACCCTGGAGCTGGTCGGCGGGGAAACTCCGATCGCCGAGGCGGTCCGCGCCGCGGGCTGACCTGTCCACCGGCGGCCGTCCAGCTCGCCTCGTCCCGCACCCCCCCACCGCCACCGTCGCGCCACCCGGCTGACGGGCCGCCGCCCGGGTGACGGTCCGGCCCGCCCGGGTCATCCCGGTGGGCCGGACCGCCGCTCAACTGTCGGGCAGCTCAGCGCTGGTGGCGGGGCAGCGCCACCTGCGGCTGCGCACGGCCGACCCCCGGCGCCTCCCGGGCGATCCGCTCCATCGTCCGCGCCAACTGCTCGCTGCCGTCGTCGAGGTGCCGGGCCGCCGCCTGCATGTGCGAGATCATCATCTCGCCGAAGATCCGCAGCGCCTCCCGGGTGGCCACCGAGTCGTCGAAGTTCACCCCGGCGGTGCTGCGGTACTCCGTCACGGCCCGCTCGGCCTCCTGCTTCGCCTCCTCCGCCGCGGCCCGCATGTAGCTCTCGTACTGCATCCGGGCGTACTCGGCGACCCGGCGGGCGTAGTCGTGGGCCTGCGCGATGATCTGCTCGGCCTCCCGCTGCGCCGCCGACAGCAGGTTCACCTCCTTCGCCGCGGGCACCGCCGCCGCGTTGTCGGCGCTCGGGATCACCCCGTGCCGGTGCAGCTCCAGGTGGTCGTTGAGCCGCTCGTTCTCCGCCCGCAGGTTCGCCAGCTGGGTGGCCAAAAGGTCCAGCTCGTCGGCCACCTGCAGCCGGAACCGGTCCACGTCGGCGTGGTCATAGCCACGGCGGGTGAACGACGCCGACCCGAACTCCCACCGCCGCACCCGGTCCGCCGAGAGGCGCACCTGCACCGCACCACCGGTCACCTGACCCGCCTCGTACCTACTGATCGGGGTCGCGCTCACCGGGCCACCTCCGTTCGCGACTGCGGGGCTCGCAACACCGGCTCACTCCTCGCGCTCACCGAGCCACCTCCGTTCGCGACTGCGGGGCTCGCAACACCGGCTCACTCCTCGCGCTCACCGGACACCTCCGGAATCGTCAGGGGCGGTCGCGGTTCGCCAGGCCGGCCCGTACCAGTGCTTGCCGAAACCCTCGTGGTGCAACTGGCCCGGCTGGTAGCCGGCCCCGGTCAGCGCGGCCACCGAATGGCTCACCATCTCGTCGGAGCCGCATATGTACACGTGCCGGGACCGCCAGTCCCCGTCGGCCAGGACCTGGTCGGCGACCTGCATGAACTCACCCGGCCGGCGCGGGTCCGACCCCGCCACGTACGTCACCCGCAGCCACGGGAACGAGGCGGCGAACTTGTCGATCGCCTCGCTGTCGTAGAACTCCAGCCGGGAGCGGGCCCCCACGTACAGGTCCACCCGGCGGCCCACGCCCTCCGCCGCGACCTGCTCCAGCAGGGCCTTCACCGGCGCCCAGCCGGTACCACCGGCCAGCAGCAGCAGATCCGACGACCCGGCCTGCCACAGCGACAACCGGTCACCCACCGGCGCGGCCAGGTGCAGCTGGTCGCCGACCGCGCACCCGTACACCAGCCGCGACGACACCGCGCCACCCGGCGCGGCCCGCACGTGCAGCTCCAGCGTCCCGTCCGGGCGGGGCGCGTTCGCCGGCGAGTAGTACCGCCACGACCGCACCGCCGGGTGGGACACCCCGATCGACTGCCCGGGGATGAACTGCAGCAGGTACTGCGGGCGCACCGTCAGCACCGCCACGTCGAACGTGCGCCGCTCGTGCCCGAGGATCTCGGCCACCCACCACGGCGGCGACTTGGCCTCCGCGGCCTGCGCCGAGTCCATCATCACCTGCGCGACCAGCCCGTACGCGGCCGCCCAGTCGGCGGCCAGCTCGTCGGTCCACGCCTCGCCGCAGAAGTGCCGCAGCGTCGCCAGCAGCGCGTCACCGACCGCCGGGTAGTGCTCGGCGCGCACCGCGAACTTGCGGTGATCCGCGCCGAGGTCCTGGAGGAACCCGACGAGCCGGTCCACCTGGTCCACGTGGGACACGATGTGCCCCAGCGCGTTCACCAGGCGGTCCCGCTGCCCCGCCATGTTCGTGGGGAACATCTGCCGGGTCTCCGGGTGCGCCAGGAACAGCGTCGAGTAGAAGTAGAGCGGCACCTGATCGCCGTGCGCGGCGACCAGGGACCAGCTCTGCTTGAGCCTTGCCGCGTCCACGCTCAGGCGTTCCCCGCGGACACGACCTGGTCCTGCACCTGGCCCAGCACCACGTGCACGTCGGCGATCACATCGGCCGGCACGCCCAGCTCCACCAGCGTCGCCGTCAGGTGCTCGCCGACCTTCACGTAGTGCGCCACCGGGATGTTCAGCGGCTGGTGCGCCTCGGCCAGGCCCCGACCGGCGTACTCGTTCGGGCCGCCCAGCACCACCGCCAGCATCAGCGCCAGGTGCCGCCGCTGCTCGGGCATGTTCACGCCGGTGAAGTAGCCGGCCAGATCCGGGTCGGCCAGCACCTTGTCGTAGAACAGCTCCACCGCGGCCTTCACCGCCGCGGCGCCGCCGATGCGCTCGTAGTGGGAGATCGGGGTGGTCTCTTCGGTCACCGTCATGGTGGTTCCTTCCGAACAGGGGTCACGCGGGCAGCGCCGCGGAGGGGCAACCGGCAGCCCACGCGCGTCGCACCGGCTCCACCGAACGGCCACGCGCAAGCGACCGTGTCGGACCATAGCGTGTCCGCCGAAACGGTTCAGCCCTGCCCTATCCGATTCCCGACAACCGTCGCTCACGGACAGTCAACGACCCCGTCGCGCCGCTCGCGTCCCGCGATCACGCCGCCACGCACGGTGGAAAGCCGCACCCCACCGCGCCGCCGCCGGTCCTTTTCGGACACCACCGGTCCGCGCTCCGCCGGGGCGGCGTTTCCGCACGTCACGACCGGTCCGCCCGACCGCGGCAACCGTCACCCCGGGCCGGCCACCGCCCGACCGGCCCGGTCGACACGCGCTGTGAACAAAAAAAGGGGACCCCGCCATGCCCGTTCTGGGCGTGGCGCGGTCCCGAAGCCGCGACCGGGCGGTCAGCCCGCCCGACGGCGCGCCCGCCGCGCCGCCAACTCGTCCCCCACCGACTCGGACTCCGACTCCACCGGCGGGGCGGCCGGCTCCGGCTGCCCGCCCGCCGGCTCCGCCGGCAGATGCGACAGCGAACCCTGAATCTCCTTGAACGCGCCGCCGATCGCGATGCCGAACACCCCCTGGCCGCCCTGCAACAGGTCGACGACCTCCTCCGGGGACCGGCACTCGTACACCGTCGTCCCGTCCGAGATCAACGTGATGCCCGCCAGGTCCTCCACCCCACGCGACCGCAGCGCGTCGATCGCCTTCCGGATGTTCTGCAACGACACCCCGGCGTCCAACAACCGCTTCACGACCTTCAACACCACCAGGTCGCGGAAGGAGTACAACCTCGACGTCCCCGACCCGGACGCGTCCCGCACGCTCGGCACCACCAGACCCGTCCGGGCCCAGTAGTCCAACTGCCGGTAGCTGATGCCCACCGCGGGACACGCGGTCACACCCCGGTAGCCCACCTCGCCGTCAACGACCGGGTCAGGCTGCTGCTCCGTACTCGGACCAGGATCTCGCGGCTCATGCATCCGGACAACCTCCCCGCCCGTGCGGTGACACGCCGGCTCCCCGTACGTGCACCCCTCGACACCGCAACCCTAGCGCCGACACCGGGAGTCAACCCGCAGGAGACACCGCGACACGCCGCACCGCCCACCCGGAAGATCACCGACGGCGGCCAGCCGTCACCCACCGTGACAACCGCCGCCGTAGCGCCGACCGACCCACCGGCCGGCCACCTCAACCCGCGAAGTCCTCCGGACGCACCTGCTCCAGGAACTCCCGGAACTTCTCCACCTCGTCCTCCTGCTCGTCCGGGATCACGATCCCCGCCTCGGAGAGGACCTGCTCGGCACAACGAATCGGAGCCCCGACCCGCAACGCCAACGCGATGGAATCGCTCGGCCGCGCCGACACCCGAACGCCGTCACCGATCAACAGATCGGCGTAGAAGACGTTCTCCTTCAACTCGGTGATCTCCACCGCCCGCAACGGCGCCTGCAACGCCGCCAGCACGTCCCGCAGCAGATCGTGTGTCAACGGCCGCGCCGGCTTGACCCCCTGCTGCTCGTAGGCGATCGCCGTCGCCTCGACCGCACCGATCCAGATCGGCAGATAGCGGTCCCCCTCGACCTCCCGCAGCAGGACGATCGGCTGGTTGCTGGGCAGCTCCACCCGAACTCCGACCACGCTCAGCTCGCGCACCGCCGCCTCCGTGTCGTTGTCACCTACGCCCGCACCGCGCCCTTCCCTGCACGGTACACGGACCGCGACACGGGAGTCCCATGCGCTACGTGCACCACGCCTCGCCGGAAAGGGTTACCCCGGCAAGCCTACGACACGCTTCCCGGCACAGATCTTTCCGCGCCACCGACGGCGCCCCACCCACGGCGAAGGCCGGGCGCCCCCACGACACCCGGCCCCGACCCACCTCACCGACCCAACGTCGACCGCAGCCCCACCCGCACCAACGCCGCGTGCAACTGCTGCGACAACGCCACCAACTCCCGTGCCGTCTCCGCCGCCCGGGCCCGCGCCGCCGGATCCGACTGCCGCGCCAACGGCGCCACCAACTGCGCGAACAGACCGACCTCCCGGTCCGCCGCCGTCCGGTACGCCCGCAGGTGCCGCGGCTCCAACCCGTACGCCGCCAGCCCCGCCACCGCCCGCGCGATGATCAAGGCATCCGCGTCGTACCAGCCCGGCGGATCCGACACCAGCACACCGAGCCGCTCCAACTCCGCCAACGTCGACTCGTCGACCCCGCTGCGAGAGATCAGCTCAGCGCGCCCCAGCCGCACCTCCGACGACGCGGCGGGCGCCGCCACCTCCCGGCCCGGCACCTCACCACCCGGACCGACCGCCACCAGATTCGGCCGCTGCCGCCCCGCCGCCGCACCCGAGGCGTCCCACTCCGCCAACTGGTCCCGGATCACCCGCAACGGCAGGTACTGGTCCCGCTGCGCGGTCAACACGAACCGCAACCGCGCCACATCGTCCCAGCTGTACTTCCGGTACCCCGCCGGCGTCCGCTCCGGCTCCACCAGGCCCTCGGCCTCCAGGAACCGCAACTTCGAGATCGTGACGTCCGGAAACTCCACCCGCAACTGCGCCAACACCTCGCCGATGCTCATCAGCGCAGGCCCGCGCGCCTCCCCGGGCGGCGTCGAAGCCGCAGGCCCGTTCACCCCCGGCCGGCCTCCTCCTCCGGACGCGGACCAGCGATGAACACCACCCGGAACTTACCGATCTGCACCTCGTCGCCGTTGCTCAGCGTCGCCGCCTCGACCCGCTCCCGGTTCACGTACGTGCCGTTCAGGCTGCCCACGTCCCGCACCGTGAACGTGCCAGCATCCCGATGGAACTCGGCGTGCCGCCGCGAAACCGTCACGTCGTCGAGGAAAATGTCACTGTCCGGGTGCCGGCCGCTCGTCGTCACATCGTGGTCCAACAGGAACCGGGCGCCCGCGTTCGGACCCCGGCGAACCACCAGCAGCGCCATCCCCGGCGGCAACGAACCGGACATCCGGCTCGGCACCACATCGGTGTCCGGACCCTCCAGCACTTCGTCGAGCGAACCGAGATTGAGCGTCGAAGTGACGTCGAGCGGGGGGAACTCGTCGTCTGGGCGCGTCATGGGGACCACCTCACGGATCTGTTCGGTCGGCGTCGGGTAATGGCGGGTCTGGCCGCCGGGCCGAAACACACCCGGCGGCTGGCTCCCCGGTGCCCGGGAAGGCGCATTCCGCAACGCTCAAACTATTGGTTCTCGGTCAACTGGGCGAGCCTAGCCAGCGCCGAAAAACAGGGCAACCGGACGCGCGGAGACGACCCCGCCGCCCGGAACGGACGAACTCAGCTCTCGGTGAGCTCGCGGTACGCATCAGCGGTCAACAAACCCTCGACCGCCGCCGGATCATCCGGAGTGATCTCCACCAACCACCCCGCACCGTACGGATCCGTGTTGATCACCTCAGGGGTGTCGGACAACGCCTCGTTGCGCGCCGCCACCGTACCGCTCAACGGCGCGTAGATCTCCGACACGCTCTTCGTCGACTCGATCTCACCCAGCGACTCACCCGCCGCCACCACCGCGCCCTCGTCCGGCAACTGGACGAACACGATGTCACCCAGGGCATCCTGCGCGAAGTGCGTGATGCCGACCCGGACGGCACCGCCGTCCCCACCGGTCACCCACTCGTGCTCGGCGGTGTACCGCAGATCCTCAGGAATCACCAGCTGCGTCCTTCGTCATCAGTGCACCGGGGGAAACCGGCGCCGGCCGCGACCGGTCAGGAGACCGGCCGGGCGTGTTCCAGCTTGATCGGCGCGTGCAGCTGCGAAACCTCCACAGCCTCACTGTCCACCGGCGTCACGTTACCGCCGGCCTCCTCCACCGATGCGACCACCCCGCCGGGAATGTTCAACGCCGTACGCAGCGTCGCCGGATCGCCGATCACCGAGATCACGTACGGGCCGGTCAACCGCCGCCCGTCCACCACCAGGCCACCGCTCGGCCCGTCCACGAAATACGTCGACGCGATGATCCGCACCGCCGTCCCGTCCGCGCCCGCGATCTGCATCGCCTCCGCGCCCGCGCCCCGCAACTCCTGCACCGCGTCCAGGATCCGCGCCGACGAGATCGCCTTCTCCGGACCCTCGAACCGCACCGACAGACCCGGCCCCACCGCCGGCAACGTGCCCGCCAGGATGCCCAGCTCGTCCGCCCGGCGCGTCGCCTCCTCCAGCGCCGCCTGCCGGCCCTGCTCACCCGAACGCAGCTGCCGCTGGCTCTCCTCCAGCGCCTCGATGTCCTGCCGCAGCCGCCGCTCCCGCGAATCCAGATCCGACGAGATCCGGACCAGGTCCTCCTCCCGCGTCGCCGCGAGGGTCGGGTCCGCCGACGTCGTCTTCAACTGCACCACCAGGGTGAACCCCAGCAACGCCAGCAGCACCGCGATCATCGCGCCCGCCGACGTCAACCGCCGCGACACCGGCACCGGCTTCGCCTCAGCCGCGGACGCACCCGGTTCCTCCGCCGGCGACGGCACATCCTCCTGCTCGACCGGCTCCGCCGGCTCGGCCGGCGCCAACGGGCTCAACTCATCCGGATCGGGCGCGTCCGGGCGCGGATCCGGCTCACCGGCCGGACCCGACGGCCGCGCCGGCTCCGCCGGCTGCGGCCAGCCCGTGCCCGTCTCCCTGTGCTCCTCGCTCATCGCCACAAACCTACGCCCGGAACAGGTGCCGGCGGATCGCCGCCACGTTTCCGAAGATGCGCACCCCGAGCACGACCACCACACCGGTGGACAACTGACCGCCCACCCCCAACTGGTCACCCAGGTACACGATCAGACCCGCCACCAGCACGTTCGAGATGAACGACACCACGAACTGCTTGTCGTCGAAGATCCGGTCCAGCTTCGCCCGCACCCCGCCGAACACGGCGTCGAGCGCCGCCACCACGGCGATCGGCAGGTACGGCTGCAACGCCGCGGGCACCGTGGGATCCAGATACACCCCGAGCACCACACCGGCGAGCAACGCCAGCACCGCGATCATCGGCCACCTCCGGAGGGGCTGGAAGAGGTACCCGAACCGGACGGCCCGGGACTGGTCGAACCGGCGACACCCGAACCCGACGGGCTCGGGCTCACCGAGGGCTCGGCGTAGCGTAGCCGTGGCTGCGGAGCCGCCGGCAGGGTGAGGCCGTCCGCGTTCTTCACCCCGAACGACAAGCCCGTCGTCCGCGCCACGTCACGCATCAGGTCCGCCGCCCGGCTGTCGTCGAACCGGTCCCGCATCGACCCCGGCCCGATCGCCGTCACCTGGTACGGGCTCGTCACCGGCCGGTAGTCCACCAGGATCGCCTCACCGGCCGAACGGATCGTCGACGTCGCCGTCAACCGCTGCCCGTTGATCGCCACCGCCTCCGCGCCCGCCGCCCACAGCGCGTTCGCCACCTTCTGCAGGTCGGAGTACAGCACCCGGGACGGCCCCGCGCCCGCGCCGGTCACCGCGTCCCGGTCCGACTCCGCATCGGCCAGCCGCACCACCACACCGTCACCGCGCACCCGACCCAGGCCCGTGCCCGCCTCCAGGTTGCGCAGCCGCGACGCCTGCGACCCGCTCAACGCCGCGTCCCGCTGCCGGCCGACCTCCTCGCGCAGTTGATCCGCCCGCGCCGTCAACCGGTCCGTCTCCGCCTCGCGCTGCTTGATCTCGGCGATCAGCCCGGCCCGCGCCTTCGCCCGGCCCGGCTCCTCCGCCATCGTCTCCCGGTATGCCACCGCGAACAGGAACCCGATGACCAGCAGCACCACCACGCCCACCGGCCGGGCCAGCATTCGCCGCATCCGCGACGGCGGCGCCGCCGCCCGCCGGGCCGCAGCGTCGGCGTACCCCGGGTCCAGCGGGTTGCGGAACAGGTCGGTGAGGAAGTCCGGCGCGTACACCCGCGCCGACGGGTCGCGACCCTCGTCCTTGTCCCGAGGCGGCGTCGCGGTCACGCCACCGCTCCCGCGCGCCGCGCCCGCATCGCCCGGACCAGGCGGCCGGCCTGCACCACGTACATCGCCCCGGCCACCCAGTAGAGCACCAGGCCCCACCACGCCAGGCCCCAGCCGATCGCGCCGGCCGCGGTGGCCACGCCCGGGGCGGCGGCCGCCAGCAGCAGGATCGGGAACGCGGCCAGCAGCAGGAACGTGGCGGTTTTGCCCACGTAGTGCACCGGCGGCGGACCGTAGCCGTAGCGGCGCAGCACCCCCAGCGACCCGAGCAGCAGCAGCTCGCGGGCCAGCAGCGCTCCGGTGAACTGCCACGGCACCACCTCGCGGGCGGTGAACGCCAGCAGCGTGGCCAGGATGTAGAGCCGGTCGGCCAGCGGGTCGAGCAGCTCGCCCAGCCGGCTGACCTGCTGGAGACGGCGGGCGATCCAGCCGTCGACCCAGTCGCTGGTGCCGCCGATGGCCAGCACCACGATGGCGGCCACGTCGGCCTTGACCACGAGGAACAGATAGAGGAAGAGCGGCACACCGACGAGCCGGACGAAGCTGATCATGTTCGGCAGGGTGAGGACGCGATCCCCCACGACCGCCGCACCGCCGGGAGCCGGGTGCTCCGATGGAGCCGGCCGACGCGACACCGAACCCTCCCTCCGCAGCACGGTCCGGCGGCCGAGTGATCGGCCGCCGTGGGCACGTGCGCGTTGCCGGCCGGTCAGACGCCGGCGCCCTCTGCGATCCCGGGCTGGGACCTCCCCCTGCACGGCCCGCGATCGTGTCGATCAGGGGCCGGTGAGTTGCGCTGCCACTATATCGGGCTCCCCCGACCCGTCCCGGACCCCGCGCTGCGTGGGTGCTGAGGTCCGGTTTGTGTGCGGGGCCGCACCACCCGTAAGGCATCCTAGGACACTAGTTGCCCAGTGGCCGTGGGCTGGTGCCGCTCGGGTCAGGCCGTGCGGGCGGTGGAGTCGGCGGCGGCCTGCGGGGCGTTCATCGACGCGGCCTGGCCGAACGCCAGCAGGGCCAGCAGCAGTTCGTGCTGCACCCGGTTGGGCATCCGGTCCAGCACCGCCTGGACCGCCTGGTGCCGCCGCTCGGTCAGCTCGCGCAGCAGGGTCTCCGCCGCGGCCGTGGGGATCAGCCGGACCTCGCGCCGGTCGCGGGGGTCGGCCGCCCGGCGCAGCAGGCCGACCGCCTCCAGCCGGTCACAGAGCCGGCTCGCCGACGAGGGCACCACGTCGAGCAGCTCGGCCAGGCGGTTCACGTTGGTGTGCGGGTGGGCCATGATCAGCGACAGCACCCGCAGCTGGGTCGGCGAGACGCCGACGTTGTGCCGGGAGGTGGCGGAGTCGAGCACACGGACGAGCGCCTCGGCCGCCGCATCGATGGCCGCGGCAAGATTCGGAGGTCGCTCCACCCGCTGTCCCCTGCGATCGTCCCGCTCGTTTTCGCTCCGCCGGTCCGTCACCGCCCGCCGACGTCGTCCGCAGGGCTGGAACCGCGCCAGTCCAGGCAGACGACGACCGCGTCGTCGCGGAGATCCGCGTCGGCGTGGTACGCGTGCAGTTCGCGCATCACCGTACCAACTGCCTCGGTCGCCGGTTGCAACCGAGTGGACCGCATCGCGCGCGCCATGGCCCGGTCCCCGTACGGCTCCTGCCCGGCCGGCTCCGCCGCGTACACCCCGTCGCTGACCACGAAGAGCCGGTCGCCCGGTTGCACGCTGAACTCCTGCACGTCGTAGCGGGCCTCGGCGAACATGCCCAGCGGCAGTTGCTGCTCCAGAGCAATCGGGGTGACCGCGCCGCCGCGCAGCCGCAGCAGGTGCGGCGAGCCCGCGTCCACGGCCCGCACCAGGCCCCGCCGGCTGTCCAGCTCCAGCAGCAGCGTGGCCACGTGCCGGCTCCCCCGGTGCTGGTAGAAGATCGTGTCCGAGGCCAGTTCGGCCTGCTCCACCAGGCTGCCGCCCGAGCGCCGCGCGTTGCGCATGGCGTTGACGGTCACCGCGGTCAGCAGCGAGGCCGCCAGGCCGTTGCCGGTGCCGTTGAGCACCGTGACGGTGAGCCGGTCGCCGTCGACCGACCAGTCGAAGTGGTCCCCGCCCACCGTGTACGCCGGTTCGAGCTGCCCGGCCAGCACGAAGTCGCCGTGCACGACGCTGCGTCCGGGCAGCAGGTCCCACTGCATCTCGGCGGCCATGCTGAGCCGTTCCCGGCGGCGCGCCCGCCGGTAGCGGTCGGTCTCCCGGTCGGCCGCCCGCAGCGCCATCGCCAGATCGCCCGCGACGTCCCGGGCCGCCTCCACGGTCGCCGCGTCCGGCGCGGCCGGCAGCTCGACCATCAGCACGCCGAGCCGCTCCCCCCACGCCGACAGCGGCAGGTAGGCCCGGCAGCGCCCGTCCTCGGCAGCGTCCAGCACCGGCTGCTGGCTGCGGAAGCAGCGCTGCGCGACGCCCTGGCACGCGAGGAACCCGCCCTCGGGCAGTTCCGCGTCCAGCACCGGCCAGAGCCCGGTGAACCGGTAGTCGGCGACGAACACCTCGGTCCGCGACGCGCCGAGCACCCGGCGGACCGCCGCGTCGGCGGCCTCCGCCAACTGGTCGGGGGGCGCGGCGCGCAGGGCGCGCGACACCGCTCCGGACGGGTCCGGCATGCTGACATCCTCCGATGATGACTATTGCTATAGGGCAAGCATCATACGGAGGCCCGCCGACACCGGCACGCCCCGGCTCCGGCATACGCCGCGGCGGCGCCGGTCCCGGGTGGACGACCCGGGCCACTCAGCCGGCCGGCTTGGTGGCCACTGCGCCGTAGAAGGCGTCCGGCACCGGCGCCGGGGCGCCGTCCGGCCGCCACCGCGCCACCGGCACGATGCCGTCCGCCGTCGGCTGCCAGCGGCCCAGCAGCGGCGCGAACCGGCCGGGCGCCCGCATCCGGAACGCCGGCCCCATCATGGCCAGCGCCTCCGGGTACGCGGCCAGCTCCTCGCTGTCGAAGTCGATCGCCAGGAAGCTGCCCGGCGCGACGGCCTCGTACAGCTCGTCGAGGGTACGGGCCAGGGTGTCGTCGTCCAGGAACGCGGCCAGCCCGAGGAAGACCACCCCGACCGGCCTCCTCCCCCACCCCGGCACGAACCGGTGCAGCTGGGCCGGGTCGACGGTGCCGATGTCGGTGGCGTCGCCGTAGCCGTAGCCGGCCCGGTCGCTGTCGGCGAGCAGGCGCTGGCCCAGCCGGACCGTCACCGGGTCGACGTCGGTGTAGAGCACGGTGGCGTCCGGGGCCACCTCGTGCACGTTGCCGCGGGTGGGCACGCCCGCCCCGAACACCAGGAAGCCGTCCACCCCGGCGTCGGCGATCGACCGGACCGACCGGCCCAGGAAGTCGCGCAACGCGCGGAAGATCGCCGCGCAGGGACCGTACGCGCCCTCGAAGGCGCCGGCCGCGGCCACGTCCACCGGGTAGTGGTGCTCGCCGCCGAGCCAGTAGTCGATCATGCGGGCGGTGCTCGGCTGGTCAGGCTCGGCCATCGACGAAGCTCCCTCTCTCACGCGACGGTCGCCAGCGTACCCAGGGGTCGGCTCGTGCGGTATCGCCCCGGCGGCCACCCACCGGCCGCGATACTGGCCGCGGGCGGCCGACGGCGAGGAGGTACGGCGTGAACTCGGCGAACGGCGCGGCAGTGGTGGTCGGGGTGGACGGCTCCGAGGCCGCCCTGACGGCGGTGCGCCTGGCGGCGCAGGAGGCGGCCCGCCGACAGCGGCCGCTACGGGTGGTGCACGGGTTCATCTGGCCGCTGCTGCGCGTACCGCTGTCGCCCTCCGCCGAGGGGCCACCCGGCGGGGGCCTGCGGCACCAGGCCGAGGAACTGGTCGGCACCGCGGTCGCCGAGGCGGAGGCGGCCGCGCCCGGGCTTCGGGTCTCCGGCGAGATCATCGACGGGGAGGCCGCTGCGGTGCTGCTCGGCGAGTCCCCGACCGCCGCCCTCATCGTGCTGGGCGACCGGGGCCTCGGCGGGTTCGCCGCCCTGGTGGTCGGCTCGGTGGCGATCCAGGTCGCCTCGTACGCCGACTGCCCGGTGCTGGTCGCCCGCGGCACGCCACGCCCGGCCGGCCCCGTGGTGGTCGGGGTGGACGGCTCGACGCTGTCCCGCGCCGCGGTCGAGTTCGCCGCCGAGGAAGCCGCGGTCCGCGGCGCCCGGCTGCACGCCGTGCACGCCTACACCCACCCGGCCTCCACCGGTCCCGGCGACATGCAACCCCTGGTGTACGAGGAGAGCCAGCTTCGCGGCGAGGAGGACCGGGTGCTGGCCGAGTCGCTCAGCGGGCTGGCCGAGCGCCGGCCGGAGGTGCCGGTCACCCGGGCGGCCGTGCACGGCCGGCCGGTCGCGGCGCTCGCCGAGGCGTCCCGCGAGGCCCAGCTGCTGGTCGTCGGCCGGCGGGGCCGTGGGGAGCTGACCGGCCTGCTGCTCGGCTCGGTGAGCCAGGGGGTGCTGCACCGCGCCGACTGCCCGGTGGCCGTGGTCCGGGCCGGCGACTGAACGGTTGGCCCCGCCCCGGGCGGGTAGACGGTACGGACATCCACAGCGACCGGAGGAGGCAGCGATGCCAGGACCACGGCCGGGCAGCAACGCGTACGACAAGGAGCGGGCGCGGCTGCGGGATCTGATCGAACAGTCCGGGCGGGCCGCCGACCAGGAGGCGAACCAGGTCGCGAACCGGATTCTCCAGGACGACCGCGGCCAGCGTGGCGTGGTGCGGGGCGAACGGACGTTCGGCCCCAAGGGTGAGCGCGAACCGGGCGACCCGAAGTGAGGACGGCTCCCGCGGTCGACGGCGCCATCGCGGGCGCCGTCGGCAGCGCCGCGTTGAACGTCGTCAGCTTCCTGGACATGGCGCTGCGGGGCCGCCCGGCGAGCAGCACCCCCGAGCAGACCGCGGGCCGGCTGGCCGACGCGGCGCATGTGGACCTCGGGCCCGAGGAGAAGGCGGCGAACCGCCGCTCCGGCCTCGGGCCCGTCATCGGATACGGCACGGGCATCGCCGCCGGTGCGCTGTTCGGGCTGCTGGCAGCCCGCCGCCGGGTCCCGTTGCCGCTGGCCGTGGGGCTGCTCGGCGGCGGGGTGATGGCCACCTCCGACGGCTCGATCGCCGCGCTCGGCATCAGCGACCCGCGGACCTGGCGTAGGGCCGACTGGGTGTCCGACCTGGTGCCGCACCTGGCGTACGGAGCGGCGGCCGCAGCCACCTGGTGGAGGCTGCGGCCGCCGACGCGGCGGGGCTGATCAGCCCCGCCGGTCGCTCTCGTCGTCGGCCACCGGCTCGCCGGCCGGGCCGTACGGCGAGACCTGCCCCTTCGGGACCGGCCGCCCCACGTCCGCGTTCGAGGTGCCGCCCTTGCCGTGGGGCCCCCTGCTCCCGGCCTGGGGAATGAGTTCGCGGCTGTCCTGGCTGGTCGCGCCCTTGTCGTTACGGCGTAGTTCCTCCTGCTGCGGCTTGACCACAGGTCTCTCCTTCCGGTGGCAGCGCACGGCGTGGGCCGCGCACCTGGTCCGGGTACCCGCCGCCGCCGGGCGCATTCCGGCCCGGCCCCGGGCGTCTGGTCCGGCGCCGGGCGGGTACCCCAACCGGATGCCAGACGATCGGAAGATGGCGCGGGCGCTGCTGGACCGGCAGTCCCGCACCTACGCGGAGGAGGCCGGGATCAACCTTGCCGACCGGCCGGGGCCGCTCTACCAGTTGCTGGTGCTCACCACGCTGCTGAGCACCCGGATCCGGGCCTGCGTAGCGGTCGCCGCGGCGCGCGAACTCTTCGCGGCCGGCTGGCGGACCCCGCAGGCCATGGAGGCGGCGAGCTGGCAGGAGCGGGTCGACGCGCTCGGTCGGGGCCACTACCGGCGCTACGACGAGCGGACCGCCACCATGCTGGGCACCGGTGCCCGGCTCTGCCTGGACCGGTGGCACGGGGACCTGCGCCGGATGCACAAGGAGGCCGACGGCGACCGGAGCGTGCTGCGCAGGCTGCTCACCGAGTTTCCCGGCATCGGCCCGACCGGGGCGGACATCTTCCTCCGCGAGGTGCAGGCGGTCTGGCCGGACGTGCGCCCGTACGCCGACCGGCGGACCCTGGCCGGGGCGCGCCGGCTGGGCCTGCCGGCGAACCCGGGCGGCCTGGCCGGGCTGGTCGGCGAGGCCGACTTCGGGCGGCTGGCGTCGGCGCTGGTACGGGTGGCGCTCGGCGAGGAGTCGGCCGGCGAGATCAGCCGCACCGCAGCGGCGGCGCGCTGAACCGGCACCGGTCGGGCCGCGGCGTCACTTGGCCGGGCCGGGCTTGGTCAGGTTCCAGGCCAGCGCCGAGGCGAGCAGGGCCAGCAGCACCACGCCGCCGGAGATGCCCTCGCCCTCCCCGCCGCTGCTGCGATGGCCGGTGGCGCCGAAATAGATCACGGCCAGCCCGGCGAGCACGGTGACGAACGTCCGCAGTCCTCGGTCCTTCACGGTCCGGACGCTACGGCCCTCCGGCGGCCCGAAAGGCCCGTTTCGCGCGCCTGTCCCCCGGTCGGGGTCACTGTTTCCGGCAGCCGGCGGCCGGACCGCGCAGCCGTACCCGGCGGATCACCCGGCCGGCCACCTCGACCACCTCGACGGTGAGCCCGGGCAGCCGGACCAGCTCCCCCGGACCGGTGGGCAGCCGACCCAGCCCGGCCAGGACCAGCCCGGCGACGGTGGTGTACTCCCGGGTCAGCGGGAAGGTCAGCTGCACTCCGGCCTCGGGCAGGTCGTGCAGCGGGAAGTCGCCGGGGAGCAGCAGCGCGCCGTCCGGCTCCCGGACCGCCTGGTGCACGTCCCGGTCGGTCTCGTCGTACAGCTCCCCGACCACCTCCTCGAGCAAATCCTCCATGGTGACCAGGCCGTCGACCCCGCCGAACTCGTCGATGACCAGGGCCATCTGCTCGTGGCGTTGGCGCAGCTGCCGCATCGCGTCGGCGACCGGCAGCGTGCCGGGCAGCAGCACCGGCGGCCGGGCCCGCTGCCCGACACCGGCGCCGCCCGCGTCGACCAGGTCGCGAATGTGCACCACCCCGCGCACGTCGTCCAGCCCGCCGGGACCGGTCACCGGCGCCCGGGAACGGCCGGTACCGGCCAGCCGGCGCATGGCCTCCGCGGCCGACAGCTCCACCGGCAGCATCGTCACCTCGCGGCGCGGCACCAGGACCTCGCGCAGGGTACGGCCGGCGATGTCGAACGCCCCGGCCAGGATCTCCCGCTGCTGCGCGGAGAGGCCGCGCTGGCTGACCAGCATCTCGCGCAACTCCTCCTCGGTCACCTCCTGTCGGTTGGCCCGCGGGTCGCCGCCGGCCAGCCGGACCAGCACGTCGGTGGTCCGACTGAGCAGCCACACCGCCGGGCGGGACACCCGGGCGAGCAGGTCCAGCGGCGAGGCGCTGAGCAGCGCCCAGCGTTCCGCCGACTGCATGGCCAGCCGCTTCGGGGCCAGTTCGCCGACGACCAGCGTCACGAAGGTCAGCACCACCGTCACCAGCACCACGGCCACCGGGTGGGCGAACCGGCCGAGGAAGCCCAGCGGGCCGACCAGCGGCTCGGCCAGCGACACCGCGGCGGCCGCCGAGGCGAGGAACCCGGCCAGGGTGATGCCGAGCTGGATGGTGCCCAGGTAGCGGTTCGGTTCCCGGGCCAGCCGGGTCAACCGCTCCCCGCTCCGCCCCGCGCGGCCCAGCCGCCGCAGCTGCCCCTCGCGCAGCGTCACGATGGCCATCTCGGCGCCCGACAGCGCCGCGTTGATCAGCACCAGGACCAGCACCAGGACGAGCTGGCCGGCCATCAGTCGGTCTCCAGGTCGTCGAGGGAGATCGCGTGCGTCATGAGCCACCGGGCCAGCGCGGCCATCCCGAACAGCCACAGCGGCGCCGACTCGGTGGTGCCGTTCGTGGCGAAGATGGCGAACCGCAGATCCGGTGCCCGGTACGCCTCGATCCGCCACCGGTGGTTCCTGTCCCGCCAGACCGCCGAAGGGTCCATGGCGTCACGGTAGGTGACCGGGCGCGGCCGTCGGTGCCGCTTGGCTCAGCCGCCGGGCACCACGTACCCGCCGAACAGGGAGGCCAGGCCGGCCACCGCGACCGACAGGAGCAGGCCGCCGAGCAGCAGCCAGCCCAGGCCCGCCCAGCCGGAGCGGCGCGGCCGGGCCGCCGGCACGTCGCCCCGCCAGCGTTCCCGATGGAGCCAGGCCAGCACGCCCAGACCGAGCGGGAGCAAGCCGATCCAGAACCAGAACCAGCGGGTGCCGGCCACCCGCGGCGGCCCGGCCACCAGCATCAGCAGCCAGCCGACGCCGATCGTCAGGGCCAGCAGCCCGGCCGCGTTCGCCAGCGCGTCTGCGAGGGTGTCGCCGCCGTGGGTGGTGGCATCTCGGGCGCGCGGATCGGCCAGCGGATCCGCGCCGCTCTCCGGGGCCCGCGTGGGCACGCTCGCGTGGCGGACCTGGCCGTCCGGCCGGGTCCAGACGACCATCCAGGCGCCCTCGGCGTACCGCGGCTCGGGGCGGCGACCCCAGGTGGAGCCGGCCTGCCACCCGTCGGCCCGCGCCATGGTAACCACCCGGCCGGCGGCAAGATCGCGCTCCAGCTCCGCCTCGTCAACGGCGCGGGGCGCCGTCCACCAGGCCAGGGCGGCCCAGACCAGCCAGCACAGCGCCACGGCGAGCGGCAACGCCCGGCGGCGCAGCCACGGCCGGTCCAGGAGGGCGGCACCGGGCGGGTCGATCATGCAGTCACCCTCGCATCCCGGAGCAACGCTCAGCCGGGCGGGAGGACCACCTCGCGGGCGTCGTCGGGCAGCCGCCGGGTGGCGCCCCGCCGGTCGAGCAGTTCCAGCAGCGGCACCGCCACCCGGCGGGTGGTGTCCAGCGCCTGCCGGGCGGCGCTGAGCGTGAACGGCTGCGGCAGCCCGGCCAGCACCCGCACCGCGTCGTCCAGGGCGCCGGGCAGCAGCACGACGTTGTCGGCGAGCCTGAGCAGGGCGCCGGCGCGCACGGCCGCCCCGATCTCCCGGGGGCCGAGGCCGAGATCGGCGAGACGGTGGGCCTCGGGGGCCTGGAACGGGCGGTCGCCGTACTCGGCGCGGACCCGGGCCACCGCCCGGGCCACCGGTTCGGGCAGCGCGTCGCCCGGCGCGGCGGTGACCCGGCCGGCGCGCAGCCGCAGCGGCGGGCGCAGCAGCGCCTCCACCAGCGCCCGGTCGGGCAGGTCGAGGCGGTGCCGCAGCACGTCGACCGGCACACCGGCCGCCAGGGG
>NZ_MUYZ01000080.1:0-23283 GCF_003013775.1 Micromonospora sp. MH33 | reverse complement strand
GGGCGCCGGTGTCGCGGTGTCCCGGCTGCGCGCGGCGGGCGCCCGCCGGGTGGCGGTGGCCGCCTACTTCCTGGCCCCGGGCCTGTTCCACGACGCGGTCCGGTCGACGGCCCGGCGGGCCGGCGCGGTGGCGGTCGCCGAGCCGCTGACCGACCTGCCCGAACTCGCCGACCTGGTGCTGCGGCGGGTCGACGCCGTGCCGGTCGGCGGCCCGGTGTGACGCGCGTCGCCATCATGATCAACCTGGGTGGCGCCGGGGTAGCCGGGTGTCATGTGCCCCGGACAGCAGCAGAACGCCCCGGCCGGGATCCGGCCGGGGCGTTCTGCTGCGTGCGAATCAGGCGGAGTGAGCGCGCAGCACCCGGAGACCGCCGCGGCGCTTGACCGCGCGGCGCTCCTCCTCGCTCATCCCGCCCCAGACGCCGGCGTCCTGACCGGACTCCAGCGCCCACTGGAGGCAGTGGTCGGTCACCGGGCAGCGCCGGCAGACGGCCTTGGCCTGCTCCACCTGCAGGAGGGCCGGGCCGGACGTCCCGATCGGGAAGAACAGCTCCGGGTCCTCGTCGCGGCAGACGGCATCGTGGCGCCAGTCCATGGCGGCAACACTCCTCATTCTTAAGTGGGTGGCCAGATAACGCTTCGTTGCTATTCCTATATGCGTCCGCATTGCCGATCGGTGACGGTCAGCATCCATCAATTCGGCGCTGCGTGAGCAGGCTTGCGGGCCCGTGGACCTGCTGGAACAGCTCAACCTGCCGAGCATATCCAGGCAATGTCCCGGTAACACGACTTCGCTTGTGAATACTTTCACGAACTGTCGTGATGTCAAGGGTGGCGCTCGGAAAAACTCCGAACAGTGAGCGGGCTCACCACCCTTTTGTCCGGGTTTCAGAGCGCTCTGGTTACCCGGCGTGCCACAGTCGAGGATCAATATAGTACGGTCTGCGTGACCTTGCTGACATTTCCGGCACCTTCCCTCGGCGTGGCGGACACCGCCGGTGGCGGTGAGGGGTCCGCGTCAACCGACGGGAGTACCCGAGACCTAGCAGATTACTCTCAGTGCGGCGGGCACGGATGCAAATCTGACTTTTTCCCGCTCGCCGAGGTAGTCGCCGTCCAGCTGGAAGGCCAGCGGACGGGCCGAGAGCAGGGTGAACTCCGCCACGTCGTGCAGCCGGAGCACCTGCCGGCCGCGCGGGTCGGGCTGCCGCGAGAAGAACTGGGTCACCGTGCGTGCCGTGCTGGCCACCTTCAGCTGCCGCATGGCGAGCACATCCAGGCCGAGGTCGAACGAGGCCTCCGGGTTCGGGTTGATCTCCCGGTCGCCCAGGTACGTCCACGGCGCGGTGTTCTGGATGATGACCGTGCCCAGATCGGTCTCGGCGGCCTCCCCGGGGCGCTCCAGCGTGATCACCGGATGCCGGCGGTCGGACGCGAGGAAGTACTGGCTCGCCGTGGAGCGGAAGTACAGCGCCGGGGTGGACACCCGGCCCCGCTTGCGGGCCTGCTCGACCCGCTGGATGACGGCCGCGTCGATGCCGAAGCCCGCGCAGAAGGTGAAGTAGCGGTCGTCCGCCCGGCCCAGCCCGATGGTCCGGGACCGGCCCAGCCGCAGCCCCTCCAGGATCATGCTGGTGCCGTCCGGCCACTCCCGGGGCAGGCCGAGGGCGCGGGCGAAGACGTTTGTCGAGCCGCCCGGCACGGTGGCCAGCGCCGGCAGCCGCTCCGCCGGGGTCTGCCCGGTGCGGAAGGTCGGCGGCTCGGCGGCCATCAGGCCGTTCACCACCTCGTTGACCGTGCCGTCGCCGCCGAGCGTGACCACCAGGTCGACGCCCTCCTGGGCGGCCTCCCGCGCCAGGTCCATGGCGTGGCCCCGCCGGCGGGTGTACCGCACCGACAGGTCGACTTCGCTGCGCAGCGCCCGGACCAGCACGTCCCGGCTGCGCTCGCTGGTGGTGGTGGCCTTCGGATTGACCACCAGGACGGCCCGCATGGGCGGCACTGTACCGCGCCTACCCACGGGTATCGTGTCGCGCGTGACGATCGACTCCGACCCGGTCCCCGGCACGCTCCGCTGGGCGGTGCTCCTGCTGCGCGCCGAGGCGGTGGCGCTCGGCCTGGTCTCGGCGTGGCTGATCTGGTCCGACCTGACGGCGCGTACCACCGACCTGACCTCGGCGCTGCTCGTCACCGCGTTCGCGGTCGGCGGGGCGGTCGCGCTCTGGGCGCTCGGCGGCGCGCTGGCCCGCCGCCGGTCCGGCGCCCGGGCGCCGGCCATCGTGCTCCAGCTCATGCTGCTGCCGATCGGCTGGTACATGATCCAGGGCGGGCTGGGCTGGCTGGGGGTGCCGCTCATGGCGCTCGGCCTCGGCGTCACCGGCCTGCTGGTGAGCACCCCGACCAACCGCGCGCTCGGCTTCGAGTGAGGCCGCGCCGGCGCGCCGGAACGGTCAGTAGCCGGAGGCGCGGCGGGTCAGCAGGGAGATGGTGGCCCGGCCGTCGGCGGCCCGGGCGCTCGCCG
This sequence comes from Micromonospora sp. MH33, assembly GCF_003013775.1. Classification (NCBI taxonomy): domain Bacteria; kingdom Bacillati; phylum Actinomycetota; class Actinomycetes; order Micromonosporales; family Micromonosporaceae; genus Micromonospora; species Micromonospora sp. MH33. The sequence goes on along the minus strand of NZ_MUYZ01000080.1, from coordinate 20,762 downwards.
AGGTGGTCAGCGCGGTGAGCACCTTCCAGGCGAAGGACGACTCCGAGGGGAGCGTGGCGCCCCGCACGGTCGGCACGGTCACCTCGACGGTGAGCGCGTCCTCGGTGACCGCGAAGCGGCACTCCAGCTCGGCGTCGCGGGTGGCGATGGCGAGCAGCATGGCGCACGCCTCGTCGACCGCGATGCGCAGGTCCTCGATCTCGTCGAGGGCGAACTGGAGCCGGGCCGCCAGACCGGCGGTGGCGGTGCGCAGCACGCCCAGGTAGCCGCCGTCGGCGGGCACCGTGAGGTGCACGACGTCGTCGTCCGTCGTGGGCTGGCCGGTCAGTTGAGTCACGCCTCATCCCCCCGGTGCGGGACTCTACCCGGTCAGGCGTCCGGCTGCGTGGGGGCGGCCGGCACCTGCGCGGCGAGCTCGTGCAGCGCCGTCCCGGCCAGCCGGTACGGCACCCACTCGTCCATCGGGGCGGCCCCGATGGCGGCGTAGAAGCGGGCGGCCGGGTTCCAGTTGATCATCCACCACTCGAGCCGCCGGTAGCCGCGCTCGACGCAGATCGCCGCGAGGGTGGCGAGCAGCAGCCGGCCCGCGCCGGTGCCGCGGGCGGCCGGCCGGACGTACAGGTCCTCCAGGTAGATGCCGTGCACGCCCTCCCAGGTGGAGAAGTTGAGGAACCAGAGGGCGAAGCCGATCGGCTGGTCGGCGGGATCCACCGCGACATGCCCGAACAGCGCCGGAGCAGTCGTGAAGAGGGCGGCGGTGAGCTGCTCCTCGGTGAGGTGGCACTGCTCGGGGGCGCGCTCGTAGCCGGCGAGTTCGTGCACCATCGCGACGACGGCCGGCACGTCCTCGGGACGCGCCGGCCGGATCGTCGGTGCCTGGGCGGGCAGGCTCACGCCTGCTTGGTCTCCCAGAAGATCTTCGAGATCTCGTCGATCTTCGAGAGCAGCTCGTCGGCCTTGGCGGGGTCGGTGGCGCCCTTGGCGCCGGCCGCGCCGGCCAGCTTGGTGGTCTCGTTGAACAGCTGGTGCAGGTGCGGGTACTTCTCGAAGTGCTGCGGCTTGAAGTAGTCGGTCCAGAGCACCCACAGGTGGTGCTTCACCAGCTCGGCCCGCTGCTCCTTGATGATGATCGCCCGGGTACGGAACTCCGGATCGGTGTTCGACTGGTACTTCTCGCAGATCATTTTGACCGACTCGGCCTCGATCCGGGCCTGCGCCGGGTCGTACACGCCGCAGGGCAGGTCGCAGTGGGCGCTAGCGGTCACCCGGGGCGTGAGGATGCGAGGAAGGCGCATCAGGGTCCTCCATGGGATGTTTGCGATGATCCAAGACGACATTACTCCTGGAGATGCTCCCCGGCGGGCGGGAGGTGAAACCCGGTGCGTGACGCCGACGACCCCGGCGCGCCCGCGCTGCGCGGCCCGCTGTCGCCCATCCTGGTCACCGGCCCGTCCATGGCCCCGACCCTGCGGCACGGCGACGCCGTGCTGGTGCGGACCGGGGGCCGCCCGGTCCGCCCCGGCGACGTGGTGGTGGCGGTCTTCCGCAGCCGCCCCGACCTGCTCGTGGTCAAGCGCGCGGTCCGTCCGCAGGACGGCGGCTGGTGGCTGCGCGGCGACAACGACCTGGTCACGGACGACTCCCGGGCGTACGGGGTGGCGGACGTGCGGGGCCGGGTGGTGGCCCGGTACTGGCCGCGTCCCGGGCGGGTCACCGGGCGGCCGCGGTGGATATGACCCCGATCACACCCCGGTGCGGCATGCCTGACTATGCTCGGAAAGTGCCCGGGTGACCCCCCGCACCGCCGCCCCGCTGGCCGCTGACCACGCGCGCCGAGCCGGCCGGTCCGTCTGCTCGACAGATCCTGGAGTCACCGATGTCTACGTCCACCCCGGACCCCGCTGATCCCGTCTTCCGGCTGCATCTCGGCGGCAAGATGGCCGTCGCCTCGACGGTGCCGCTCACCAGCCGGGAAGACCTCTCCCTCGCGTACACCCCGGGCGTGGCCCGGGTCTGCGAGGCGATCGCCGCCGACCCCGAACTCGCCGACGACTACACCTGGGTGTCGCACACCGTCGCCGTGGTCACCGACGGTTCCGCCGTACTCGGCCTCGGCAACATCGGCCCGCGCGCGGCGCTGCCGGTGATGGAGGGCAAGGCGGTGCTGTTCAAGCAGTTCGCGGGCGTGGACGCGGTACCGGTCTGCCTGGACACCCAGGACGTGGACGAGATCGTGGCGATCGTGCGGGCGCTCGCCCCCTCGTTCGGCGGGATCAACCTGGAGGACATCAGCGCCCCGCGCTGCTTCGAGGTGGAGCGCCGGCTGGACGAGGCGCTCGCCATCCCGGTCTTCCACGACGACCAGCACGGCACCGCGATCGTGGTGCTGGCCGCGCTGCGCAACGCCGCCACCCTGCTCAACCGCAAGCTGGGCGACCTGCGGGTGGCGGTCAGCGGGGCCGGCGCGGCCGGCGTGGCGGTGACGAAGATGCTGATCGCCGGGGGCGTCAACCCGGACCAGGTGGTGGTCTGCGACTCCAAGGGCATCATCGGCCGGCACCGCGAGCTGACCGGGACCAAGGCCGAACTGGCCGAGACCACCAACGCCGACGGCCGGCAGGGCGACATTACCGAGGCGCTGCGCGGCGCGGACGTCCTGGTCGGCGTCTCCGGCGGGCAGATCCCCGAGGCGGCGGTGGCCGGCATGGCCCCGGGCGGCATCGTCTTCGCGCTGGCCAACCCCACCCCGGAGGTGCACCCCGAGGTGGCCGCCCGGCACGTGGCCGTGGTCGCCACCGGGCGCAGCGACTACCCCAACCAGATCAACAACGTGCTCGCCTTCCCCGGCGTGTTCCGTGGCGCGCTGGACGCCCGGGCCACCCGGATCACCGACGGGATGAAGGTGGCCGCCGCCGACGCCATCGCCAACGTGGTCGCCGAGTCGCTGACCCCGGAGGCGATCGTGCCCTCCCCGCTGGACCCGCGGGTCGCCCCCGCGGTGGCGGAGGCCGTCGCCGAGGCCGCCCGCCGCGACGGTGTCGCCCGCCGCTGACCGTTGAGGGAGCGGCCCTTCTTATCGCGTTTTGCACAGGAAGGGCCCCTTCTTAACGGGCCCTCAGCTTGTTACGGTGCCGATCATGCGTGCCGCCTATGCTTCGGCCTTCGACGCCGACAACCCGCTCGCCGCGCTCACCGTCGGCGACCGCCCCGAGCCGACCCACCCGCAGGAGGACTGGGTCACCGTGCAGGTGCGGGCCAGCTCGCTCAACCACCACGACCTCTGGTCGCTGCGCGGGGTGGGCCTCAGCGCCGACCAGCTCCCGATGATCCTCGGCTGCGACGCGGTCGGCACCGACCCGGACGGCAACCAGGTGGTCATCTACCCCGTGATACCCACCCCGGGCGACCCGCGCGGGGTCTCCATCCTCTCGGAGCACTTCGCGGGCACCTTCGCCGAGCGGGTGGCCGTACCCCGGATGAACCTGCTGCCGCTGCCCGACGGCCTCTCCGTGACCGACGCGGCGTGCCTGCCCACGGCCTGGCTCACCGCGTGGCGGATGCTCACCACCAAGGGCCGGGTCGGCGACGGCGAGTCGGTGCTGGTCCAGGGGGCCGGCGGGGGCGTGGCCACCGCGGCCGTCGCGCTCGGCGTCGCCCTCGGCAAGCGGGTGTACGCGACCAGCCGCGACGCCGCCAAGCGGGAGCGGATCACCGAGCTGGGCGCGACCGCGCTGGAACCCGGCGCCCGGCTGCCCGAGCGGGCCGACGTGGTGATCGAGACGGTCGGCGCGGCCACCTTCGACCACTCGCTGAAGTCGGCCGCCCCGATGGCCCGGATCGTGGTCTCCGGCGCCACCGCCGGCCACGAGCCCAAGGTGAACCTGCGCCGGGTCTTCGCCATGCAGCTGGAGATCCTCGGCACCTCGATGGGCACCCCCGAGGAGCTGACCGAGCTGGTGGCGTTCTGCGCCGAGCACGAGGTGCGCCCGGTGGTCGACAGCGTGGTGCCGTTCAGCCGGATCGAGGAGGCCTTCGCCCGGCTGCACTCCGGCGACGTCTTCGGCAAGGTGGTCGTCGACCACACCGCCTGACCCGCGCGGCCGCCCCGGGCGACCGGTCAGAGATGGTCGTCCAGGGTGGCCACGCCGCCGCGGGTGGCGTCGTCCGGGAGTCGCTTCTTCGCCGCGGCGTCGCCGTACAGGGCCCAGCGGAGGAACTCGACGGTGGTGTCGGCCACCACCCGCAGCGCCTTGCCGTCGCCGAGCAGGGCCCGCCCGTGGTCGCCCTTCGGCAGGCTGAGCATCGCCTTCGGCCAGGGCACCGCGTCGTAGACCGCCTTGCCGGCGGCGTAGCCCACCACCTCGTCGGCCTCGCCGTGCACGAAGAGCTGCGGCGCGGCCGCCCCGGCGAACGCCGTGCCGACGCCGAGCGCCGTGCCGGCGAAGACGATGCCGGCGTCCAGGCGCTCGTCCCGGCCCGCGGTGAACAGCCCGATCGTGGTCACCCCGCCCGCGCTGTGCCCGGTCGCGGCCACCCGCTCCGGGTCCAGCCGGCCGCGCAGCGGGTCACCGGCCCGGCCGTCGAGGGCGAGCACCTGGGTCAGCACGTACGACACGTCGGCCGGCTGGTTGAGCACGTCGAGCGGGTTGCCGTCGCCGCCGGCGCCGGTGTGCGGGAACTTCGGCGCGGCCACCACGAACCCGGCGGCCGCCCAGCGGGTCAGCAGCACCTGGTAGTCCTCCGGCCGGGCGCCCAGCCCGTGGCTGAACAGCACCACCGGGAACCGCCCGGACGCCACCGGAGCGGACCGCTCCGGCGCGCCACCGGCTTCGCCCTCCGCCGGGTACCAGAGGGTCACCGGCAACGGGCGGTCGCCGTCGCGGTTCAGCTTCAGCTGGCGTACGCCGACCGCGAAGCTCTCGGTCGGGGCGTGCCCGGCGGGTACCCGCGGGGCGGGGGTGGTGGCCTGCGGCGGGGCGTCGGGCGCGGGTCGCCCGGCCGGGGCGGTCCCGCCCGAGCAGCCGGCCAGGCCCGCACTGAGCAGGGCGGCGGTGACGAGGGCGGCAGGGCGACGGCGCATGGACACGATTGTGCCTCGCGCTCGCCGGTGAACGGCCGGCATCGCGTCGAGTTGCCGCTCGGCCAGCCCGTCCATCCGGGCGACGCTACCGCGCGCGGGGCGGCAGCGGCGCCCCGGCGGCGTCCCGTTCGATCGGGCAGGGCGCGGGTGGTGAGGGTGGTGACGCCGGGGAGGCGGGCGTCGGCGGGGAGGCGGCGAAGGGCGGCACGGTCGTCGTAGAGGGCCCACCGGAGGAAGTCGGTGGTGGCGGCGAGGACCTGCGCGAACCCGGGGTGGCCCGGGGTCAGGTACTCCCCGTGGCCCTGGCCGGGGAGGGCCAAAAAGGCGGCCGGCCCGAGGCTGCGGGCGTACGCGGCCCGGCCGACCGGCTCCGGCACGATCGGGTCCGCGCCGCCGTGCACGAACAGCAGGGGCGCCACCGGGCCGGCGAAGCTGCCGGCCAGCCCGCCGCCGGCGATGACGATGCCGGCGCGCAGCCGACGCGGGTGCCCCGAGGTGAACATGCCGGCCGTGGTGAAGCCGCCCGCCGAGTGTCCCGCGGCGGCGAACCGGTCCACCGCGAGGTGCCCGGCGAGCGGGTCCCCGGGCCGGGCGTCGACGCGGACCAGGTGGCGGATCAGCCGCCAGCCGTCGGCCGGCTGGTTCCGCACGTCGGCCCGGGTGAAGTCACGCGCCCGCAGGTTCGTCCGCGGATAGGTCGGCGCGGCCACCACGAACCCGGCCGCCGCCCACCGGGTGGCCAACGGGGCGTGCAGTTCGGGGAGGCTGCGCAGCCCGTGGCTGTAGACGACCACCGGAAACCGCCCGGCGGCCACCGGCGCGTCGGGCCACGGCACCGGCCCGGACACCGCCCCGCCGCTGGTCGGACCGGATGTCGCCCCGCTGCCGGTCGGGCCGGCCGCCGCCTCGCTGCTGGCCGGCGTGGGTGTTGCCCCGCGGCTGGTCCGGCCGGGCGTCACTCCGGCAGTGGCCGGCACGGTGGCATGCGGCGGGGCGGCGGGCTCCGCCGGGTACCAGACGGTGACCGGCAGCGGCCGGGACCCGTCGGGGTCGACGACGAACTGGCGCACGCCCACGGCGTACGGCCGCAGCGGCGCCGGGCGGAAGGACGGGACCCGGTCGTTCGTGGCGGCGACGGCCGGGCCGCAACCGGTCACCAGCGCCACCAGCAGCGCGGCGACCAGCCGCTGCACCCTCACCCCCTCACGGTAGGCGGCCGGCCGGCCGGTCCGGTCCCGCCGACCGGCCCGACGCGCCTCCACCGGCCGGACCGGGCTGGGCCGCCACCGGCCCGGCGGGATCGTCCGCGTCGGCCGGCTTCGCTAGGGTCACGCGCATGGCTGAGAACTACACCGACCCGAGTGGCAACACCGCGCAGTTCCGCGCCTTCGTCGATTCGCCGGACAGCGCGGCGACCCCGGCGGAGGCCCCCTCCCGCCTGCCCCTGATGGTCGGCATCGGCGTCGCCGCCGTCGTGGTCGTCGCCCTCATCGCCTGGCTCGCCCTGGGCTGACTCACCCCAGCGGCGCCCGCCCGCCCGTCCGTCCGCTCCCCGTTGATCATGAGATTGGCGGCGCGATCTGTCCGATCCGTCGCTGCCAACTTCATGATCGCCGCGGTGGGGCGCGGTGGGTGCGGCGGGCACGCGGGGTCAGAGGTTCAGGACTTCGCGGGTCTGGCGGGCGATCTCGCGCTCCTCGTCGGTGCCGATGACGCAGACCGTGACCTCGGCGCCGTCGGGCGAGATGACCCGGTCGCCGCTGCCGGCATTGCGCGCCGGGTCCACGGCGATGCCGAGGCGGTCCAGGCCGGCCAGCGCCGCCGCGCGGACCGGAGCGGCGTGCTCGCCGACCCCGGCCGTGAAGGTGACCGCGTCGACCCGGCCGAGCAGGGCGTAGTACGCGCCCACGTACCCGGTGATCCGGCGGCGGTAGACGTCGAAGGCGAGCGCGGCGGCCGGGTCACCGGCGTCCCGGCGGGCCAGCACCTCCCGCATGTCGTTGACCCCGGTCAGTCCGAGCAGGCCGCTGCGGTGGTTGAGCAGGTCGTCGATGTCGTCCACGCCCATCCCGGCCTCGCGGCGCAGGTGGAAGATGATCGTCGGGTCGAGGTCACCGCTGCGGGTGCCCATGACCAGGCCCTCCAGCGGCGACATGCCCATCGAGGTGGCCACGCTCCGCCCACCCTGCACCGCGCAGGCGCTCGCCCCGTTGCCCAGGTGCAGGGTGATGGTGTTCAGCTCGCCGTACGGCCGGTCGAGCAGTTCCGCCGTGCGCCGCGAGACGTACGCGTGCGACGTGCCGTGGAAGCCGTACCGGCGCACGCCGTACCGCTCGGCGAGGTCCCGGTCGATGGCGTACGTGGCGGCGGCCTCGGGCAGCGTGTGGTGGAACGCGGTGTCGAAGACGGCGACCTGCGGGGTGTCCGGCAGCTTCTCCCGGGCCACCCGGATGCCGGCCAGGTTCGCCGGGTTGTGCAGCGGGGCGAGCGGGACGAGGTCCTCGATGGCGGCGCTGACCCGGTCGTCGATCCGCACCGGCGCGCTGAACTTCCGCCCGCCGTGCACCACCCGGTGCCCCACCCCGGCCAGCCCCGTCAGGTCGAGTCCCTCGATGATCTGCCGCACGGCGCTCTCGTGGTCGGCCGGCCCGCCGCCCGGCTCGCCGACCCGCTCGACGGTGCCCTTGCCGCGGACCTCGTCGCCGTCGTACAGCCGGTACTTGACCGACGAGGACCCGCAGTTGAGGACCAGGATCCGGCTCATTCCGACTCCCCGGCGGCGGCCTGGATGGCGGTGATCGCCACCGTGTTGACGATGTCCGGCACGGTGGCGCCCCGGGACAGGTCGTTGACGGGCCGGCGCAGGCCCTGCATGACCGGGCCGACCGCCACCGCGCCGGCCGAGCGCTGCACCGCCTTGTAGGTGTTGTTGCCGGTGTTCAGGTCCGGGAAGATGAACACCGTGGCCCGCCCCGCCACCGGGCTGTCCGGCAGCTTGGTGGCCGCGACCTGCGGGTCGATCGCCGCGTCGTACTGGATCGGGCCCTCGACCAGCAGCTCCGGCCGGCGTTCCCGGACCAGCTTGGTGGCCGCCGCGACCTTCTCCACGTCGGCCCCGAACCCGGAGTCGCCGGTCGAGTAGGACAGCATCGCCACCCGCGGCTCGATGCCGAACCGGGCGGCCGTGTCGGCCGAGGAGATGGCGATGTCGGCGAGCTGGGTGGCGTCCGGGTCGGGGTTGACGGCGCAGTCGCCGTAGACGAGCACCCGGTCGGCGAGCAGCATGAAGAACACGCTGGAGGCGACGGAGACCCCCGGCACGGTGCGGATGATCTCGAAGGCCGGCCGGATGGTGGCCGCCGTGGTGTGGGTCGCCCCGGAGACCATGCCGTCGGCGCGGCCGGTCCGCACCATCATGGTCCCGAAGTAGTTGGGCTGGGCCACGATGTCGTGCGCCAGCTCGACGGTGACGCCGCGGTGGGCGCGCAGCTTCGCGTACTCGGCGGCGAACTCGTCGCGCCACTCGCTGGTGACCGGGTCGACCACCTGCGCGTCGCCGACGTCGATGCCCAGCTCGCGGGTGCGCCGGGCCACCTCGTCGGGGCGCCCGAGCAGGGTCAGGTCGGCGACGCCCCGGCGCAGCAGCACCTCCGCGGCGCGCAGGATCCGCTCCTCGGTGCCCTCGGGCAGCACCAGCCGCCGGCGCTGGGCCCGGGCGCGGTCGATCAGGTCGTTCTCGAACATCAGCGGGGTGACCCGCTCGGACCGGCTGACCCGCAGCCGGCGGGCCAGGTCGACGGTGTCCACACAGCGCTCGAAGGCGCCCAGCGCGGCCTCCACCTTGCGCGGGTTCGCCACGCTGGGCCGGCCCTCGATCCGGCTGGACGCCGCCACCGTGTCGTAGCTGTCGCTGTTCACCGAGAGCACGGCCAGCCCGGTGTTCAGCGCCTCGAACAGGCGCATGGCCCGCGGATCGGGCTGCTCGCCGAGGGTGAGGACCAGGCCGGCCAGGGAGACCTGCCCGGCGACGTGCGCGGCGCCGGCCGCCACGAGCAGGTCGTCCCGGTCGCCGGGGGTGATCACCAGCGCCCCGTCGGTGAAGTGCTCCAGCAGGGTGGGCACGTGCGCCGCGCCGACCACGTAGTCGAGCACGTCCCGCTCCAGCGCGGCCTGGTCGCCGGCGAGCAGGGTGGCGCCGAGCGCCGCCGCCACCTCGGCCACCGTCGGCGCCGACACGGTCGGCACCTCCGGGATGGCGTACGCGGGGACGGGCAGCTCGGGCAGCGTCATCGGCTCGGGCACCCGGTTGGCGACCACCGCCACCACCGTCGCGCCCAGGTCCTCCAGGTCGTGGTACGCCCCGCGCAGCGCCCCCGCGATCGCCTCGGGCGGCTGCCCGAACCCGTCCACCACGGGCACCACCACGCTGCTGAACTCGGTCGCCAGCCGGGCGTTGAAGGCCAGCTCGCGCGGGCCGGCGCCGTCCCCGTCGGCGAAGTCGCTACCCACCACGACCACCGCCGGGCACTGCCGCTCGACCGCCCGGTAGCGGGCCACGATGCGGGAGATCAGCTCCTCCCGCCGGCCGTCCGCGACCAGCGCGGCGGCCTCGGCGTACGTCGCGCCGTGCAGCTCGTCGACCGGCAGCCGCACCCGGTAGCGCTCGGTGAGCAGGGCGAGGATCGGGTCGGGGCCCTGACCGGCGACCAGCGGCCGGAACGCGCCGATCCGCTCGACCTGCCGGGACAGCAGTTCGGCCAGCCCGAGTGCGACCGTCGACTTGCCCCCGCCCGACCCCACGCTGGTCAGGTACACGCTGCGCGCCACGACCTCACGCTACAAGATCGCGGGGTGCCTCGCCCGGGTCCTTCGACCCGTCACCGGCGGCCCGCAGGAGCGCGTCGCTCTTCGCCACCCAGGCCGCCCCGAAGGCGAAGACGGCGACCGTCTCGCACCACAGCACCGGCTTGAGCGCGTGCCGTACGTCGGCGGGCAGTTGGGTGCTGGCGAGGGCGAGCAGGATCGCCACCAGGATGACACCGCCGCAGGCGCGGTAGAACCGCACGGCGGACGGGGACGGCGGCGCCCCGACCCGGTCCGGGCGGGTGAACAGGGCGAGGCAGAAGACCGCGAGCAGCACGAAGAGCGACGCGGCGGCCACCTGGTGCACCACGCCGACCCACCGGTCGCTCTGGCTGGTGGTGCCGGCCGCCGCGCCCACCGTGGTGGGGAAGAGGGCCACCGCGACCGCCAGCACCCCGGCGACGGTGCCCAGCGCGTCGTCCGGCCAGCGGTACCGGTACGCGATCAAGAACACCCCGATGGCGCAGAGCGCGCCGACGAAGACGTCCCGCAGCTCGGTGTGGTAATAGCCGCTGAGCGAGTCGAGCAGGGTGAGCCGGCGGGTCGCGACCAGATGCCCGACGACCAGCACCACCGGCAGCGCGATGCCGACGGATCCGATGCCGAGGCGCAGGTGGCGGACCGTCACCGCGTCCTGCGGCGGCTTGCGGGGTTCGGGGTTCATCCGTGCCTCCCCGGCGTCGGGCGGCGGGTGGTCCGGCGCGTCGGTCGGTTCGCTCTCCAGTGGACGCGACGGGTGCCGTCCGCGTCAACGGCCGGCTAACCCGCCGGCCCGTGTGAACTCCCGTTCGTACACCTGGCCCGTGAGATCCGCGCCGAAGCTGTGGTGTGGTTCCTCCTCGACGAGGCGGAACCCGCGGGAGAGGTAGATGCCGCGGGCGGCGACCAGAGGGTGGTTGGTCCAGAGCCGGATGCGGGCGTATCCCGCCTGCCGGGCGAAGGCGAGGCACTCGTCGACCAACCGGCCCCCGAGACGCCGTCCCCGGGCGGCGGGATCGACCAGCAGGATCCGCAGCTGGGCCGTCTGCTCATCGGCCGCGACGCAGAAGACGCACCCGACCCGCTCCCCGTCGAGCTCGGCGATCCAGGCGGCCTCCCGTTCCGGGTCGTGGCCGGCGTAGTCGGCGACGATCCGCGCCACGAGCGCCTCGAAGCTGGTGTCCCAACCGAACTCGGCCGCGTACGTCTCGCCGTGGGCCAGCACCACCCAGCCGAGGTCACCGGGACGGCCCAGCGGACGAATGAGGACCTCTGCGCTCATCGACACCCCTCCACCACTGAAACAGTCGTTTCAGTGGCAGAGTAGCGCTGTGAGCCAGCACGAGCGACCCGGGAGCGCCCGCCGCGACGAACTCCTGGAGCGGGCGTACCAGTACGTCCTGGCGCACGGGCTGGCCGAGCTGTCGCTGCGCCCGCTCGCCGCCGCCATCGGATCCAGCCCCCGGGTCCTGCTCTTTCTCTTCGGCTCCAAGGACCAGTTGATCCGCGCCCTGCTCGGCCGGGCCAGGACGGACGAGCTGGCCGCGCTCCGGCGGGCCCGGGAGGCGGGCGGCTCCGACGACTTCGTCGCAGCGGTGCGGACGACCTGGGACTGGCTCGTTGATCCCGCGCACCGGCCGATGCTGGTCCTCTGGGTGCAGGCGTACGCCCGCTCGCTGAGCGAGCCGGACGGGCCGTGGGCGGGCTTCGCCCGGCAGACCGTGGAGGACTGGCTCGGGCTGCTCGCCGAGGTGGGCGGCCGAGCCGACAGCGCGGGCGCTGACCCGGCCCTCGCCCTGGCGCTGCTGCGCGGCGCCCTGCTCGACCTGCTGGCCACCGGCGACGCCGAACGGACCACCGCGGTCGTCGAGCGCTGCCTGGTCCTGGTCGGAGCGGCGGCCCGCTGAGCCGGGCCGGCGCCGGCCTGCTCCTCGTCGACGAAGCGTTCCGCCTTGGCTCTCGGCGGTCGGAGCGGCGACCGCGGCCCTGGGGGCGTACGGCGCGGTGGCCGACGCCGAGCCGGCCGTCACGGTGGCCGAGACGTGGCGGGCGTACGGCTTCGTGGTCTTCGCCGGGCTCTTCGCCCTGCTGGCCGTGCGGCCCCGGGGCTACCGGGGGGTGTGGCCGCTGGTCATCTTCCACAAGGTGGCCATGACGGTGACCGCGTTGGCCTACACGCGGAACGGCGCGATCGAGGGGACCGGCACCATCCTGGTCTGGGACGGCGCCCTGTCGGTGCTGCTCGTCCTGGCCTTCGTGCTCTGCCGCGGCTGGGTGGCGGAGCCGCGCCGGTGAACCGCCGCGAGGAGATCGTCGATGTGGCCGAACGCCTGCTGGAGCGCGCCGGGCCGGAGGCCGTCACGATGCGCCGGCTCGCCGACGAAATGGGCATCCAGGCGCCGTCGTTGTACAAGCACGTCGCGGGAAAGCCCGAGATCGAGGCCGCACTCCAGCAGCGGGCGTTGCAGCGGCTCGCCGCGGCCCTGGAGTCGGCGCCGGACCTGCCGTCCCTCGCGGCCGCGTACCGCGACTGGGCGCTCCGGCATCCCCGGCTGTACGAGATCGCCACCCGGCTGCCGCTGGCGCGCGACCGCCTGGCGCCCGGCGTGGAGGCGGCCGCCGCGGCGCCGCTGCTCCGGGTGACCGGGGGCGACCTGACCGCGGCACGCGCCCTCTGGGGCCTGGCACACGGGCTGGTCGACCTGGAACTTGCCGGCCGGTTCCCACCCGGAGCCGACCTCGACGCGGTGTGGGCACACGCCATGGCCGAGCGGGTCGCACCCGGGGGCGGCTCGGGCGCCACTGGCTGAACGTTCCGGCCGCGTGGCCGGCGGCGCCCGGCGGACCGCGTCAGGCGGTCACTCGTCGTCCTCGTCGTCCAGCCGGGCCAGCCAGGTGGCGAACCGCTCGATCGGGGTCTCGAACTCGGGGTTCAGGTCCACGAAGTCGCGCAGCCGCTCGCCCAGCCACTCCAGGCTGACCTGCTCGTCGCCCCGGCGCTCGACCAGTTCCTCGATGCCACGGTCGGTGAAGTACATCTGCGTCCTCTCGGCGGGGAAGGGCCGCCACGCGGCGAGGGGCAGCGGCCGTCGTACGGTCGCTGCCCCTCGTGCCGGCGGTGCGGTCAGGTCACGGGCGGGGGAGAGCCGCCTCGATGAGGGCGTTCTGCTCGACCTCGTGCATCTTCGCCGAGCCGACCGCCGGTGCGGCGGCGGCCGGGCGGGAGATGCGGCGCAGCCGGACCTCGGGCAGGTGCTCCAGCAGGTTGAGCGCGACGAACGACCAGGCGCCCTGGTTGGCCGGCTCCTCCTGGACCCAGGCGAAGTCCTCGGCGTTCGGGTACTGCGACAGGGCGGCCCGAACCTCCTCGACGGGCAGCGGGTAGAGCTGCTCCATCCGGAGGATCACCGTGTCGGTGACGCCCCGCTCCTGCCGGGCCTGGAACAGGTCGTAGTAGACCTTGCCCGAGCAGAGCAGCACCCGCTTCACCTGATCCGGCGCCGGGGCGGCGGTGTCGGCCAGCACCGGCTGGAAGGTGCCGGTGGTGAAGTCCTCCACCTGCGACACGCAGAGCTTGTGCCGCAGCAGCGACTTCGGGGTGAACACCACGAGCGGCTTGCGCTTCGGCGACAGCGCCTGGCGGCGCAGCAGGTGGAAGTAGCTCGCCGGGGTGGTCGGGATGGCCACCCGCATGTTGTCCTCGGCGCAGAGCTGGAGGAACCGCTCGGGGCGGCCGGAGGTGTGGTCCGGGCCCTGACCCTCGTGGCCGTGCGGCAGCAGCAGGGTGACCGCGGAGCGCTGGCCCCACTTCACCTCGCCGGAGGAGATGAACTCGTCGATCACCGACTGGGCGCCGTTGACGAAGTCACCGAACTGGGCCTCCCAGCAGACCAGCGCGTTGACGTTCTCCACCGAGTAGCCGTACTCGAAGCCCATGGCTGCGTATTCCGACAGCAGCGAGTCGTGCACGAAGAAGCGGGACCGCTCGCCGTCGGCGGTGAGCGACTTCAGCGGCAGGTAGTCGTCGCCGGTCTTCGCGTCGACCACCGACGCGTGCCGCTGCACGAAGGTGCCGCGGCGGGAGTCCTGCCCGGCGAGCCGGACGGTGACCCCGTCGTGCAGCAGCGCGCCGAACGCGATGATCTCGCCGAAGCCCCAGTCGATGCCGCCCTCGACGGACATCTTGCGCCGCCGCTCCAGCAGCTGCTGGATCCGCTTGTGCGGGGTGAAGCCCTCCGGCAGGTTGACGTGCGCCTCGCCGATCGCCTTGACCACGGCGGCGTCGGTGGCGGTCTCGACCTGCGGCTCCGGCTCGTCCTCGCGGCGCGGCCGGCTGAGCTGGCGCGGCGTGGTGGCGGCGTCCCGGGTGGCCTTGAAGACCCGCTCCAGCTGCGACTGGTAGTCGCGCAGCAGCTCCTCCGCGTCCTCCACGGTGATGTCACCCCGCCCGATGAGCTCCTCGGTGTAGAGCTTCCGGACCGACCGCTTCGAGTCGATGATCTTGTACATCTGCGGGTTCGACATCGACGGGTCGTCGCCCTCGTTGTGCCCGCGCCGGCGGTAGCAGACCATGTCGATCACGACGTCCTTGTTGAACGCCTGCCGGTACTCGAAGGCGAGCCGGGCCACCCGGACGACAGCCTCGGGGTCGTCGCCGTTGACGTGGAAGATCGGCGCCTGGATCATCCGGGCCACGTCGGTGCTGTAGAGGCTGGACCGGCTGTATTCCGGGGCGGTGGTGAAGCCGACCTGGTTGTTGACCACCACGTGCACGGTGCCGCCGGTGCGGTAGCCGCGCAGCTGGGACAGGTTGAGGGTCTCGGCGACCACGCCCTGGCCGGCGAAGGCGGCGTCGCCGTGCACCGCCAGCGGCAGCACGGTGTAGCCCTCCAGCTTGAGGTCGATCCGGTCCTGCTTGGCCCGGACGATGCCCTCCAGCACCGGGTCCACGGCCTCCAGGTGCGACGGGTTCGCCACCACCGACACCTTGACCGCGTGCGCGCCGTCCGGGGTGGTGAACTTGCCGTTCTGGCCGAGGTGGTACTTCACGTCGCCCGAGCCCTGGGTGGAGCGCGGGTCGAGGTGCCCCTCGAACTCGGAGAAGATCTTCTCGTACGGCTTGCCGACGATGTTGGCCAGCACGTTGAGCCGGCCGCGGTGGGCCATGCCGATGACGACCTCGTCGAGGCCGCCCTCGGCCGAGCACTCCAGGACCTCGCCGAGCAGCGGGATCAGCGACTCGCCGCCCTCCAGCGAGAAGCGCTTCTGGCCGACGTACTTGGTCTGCAGGAAGGTCTCGAAGGCCTCGGCGGCGTTGAGCCGGTTGAGCACGTGCTTCTGCTCGTCCGCGCCGGGCTTCTCGTACCGGCGCTCGATCCGCTCCTGGATCCAGCGCCGCTCCTCCGGGTCCTGGATGTGCATGTACTCGATGCCGACCCGGCGGCAGTAGGAGTCGCGCAGCACGCCCAGGATCTCGCGGAGCTTCATCCGCTGCTTGCCGGCGAAGCCGTTGACCGGGAAGACCCGGTCCAGGTCCCACAGGGTCAGCCCGTGCTGGAGGACGTCCAGGTCGGGGTGCTTGCGGATGGTGAACTCCAGCGGGTCGGTGTCGGCCATGAGGTGGCCGCGCACCCGGTACGCGTGGATCAGCTCGTGCACCCGAGCGGTCTTGTTGATCTGGCCCTCGGAGTCGACCGCGACGTCCCGCACCCAGCGCACCGGCTCGTAGGGGATGCGCAGCGAGGTGAAGATCTGGTCGTAGAAGCCGCGCTCGCCGAGCAGCAGCTCGTGCATCACCTTGAGGAACTCGCCGGACTGGGCGCCCTGGATGATCCGGTGGTCGTACGTGCTGGTCAGCGTGATGATCTTGCTGACCGCCAGCTCGGCCAGGGTCGCCTCGCTCATGCCCTGGTACGGCGCCGGGTACTCCATCGCGCCGACGCCGATGATGGCGCTCTGGCCCTGCATCAGCCGCGGGATCGAGTGGACCGTGCCGATGCCGCCCGGGTTGGTCAGCGAGATCGTGGTGCCGGCGTAGTCCTCCATGGTCAGTTCGTTGCGGCGGGCGCGCCGGACCACGTCCTCGTACGCCTGCCAGAACTGCCGGAAGTCCATCTGCTCGCAGCCCTTGATGGAGGGCACCACCAGGTTGCGGGAGCCGTCCGGCTTGGCCAGGTCGATGGCGATGCCCAGGTTGACGTGCTCCGGGCGGACCATCGCCGGCTTGCCGTCGACCTCGGCGAAGGAGTTGTTCATCTCCGGGTGCTCGACCAGCGCCCGGACCATCGCGTAGCCGATCAGGTGGGTGAAGCTCACCTTGCCGCCGCGACCGCGGGCCAGGTGGTTGTTGATCACGATGCGGTTGTCCACCAGCAGCTTCGCCGGCACCGCGCGGACGCTGGTCGCGGTCGGCACGGCGAGCGAGGCGTCCATGTTCTGGACGATCTTGGCGGCGACCCCGCGCAGCGGGGTGGTGCCGGCGGCGCTCACGGCCGGTGCCTTGGCGGCCGGCTTGGCCGGGGCGGCCTTCTTCGCCGGGGCCTGCTCCACAGCCTTCGCCGCCGGCTTGGCGGCCGGCTTCGCCGGAGCGGGCGCGGGCTTGGCGGCCGGCTGCTGGGTGACCGTGGCGACGGCCTCCTGCTGCTCGGCCGGCTCGGGACGGGCGCCCGCCGGGGCGGGCTGAGCCTCGGGGCGCGGGGTGGCGGCCCCCGGCGCCGGCCGGTAGTCGGCGAAGAAATCGTGCCACGCCGAGTCGACGCTCGAGGGGTCGGCGAGGTAGCGCTGGTACATCTCCTCGACGATCCACTCGTTCGGGCCGAAACCCGCCAGTGGGTTCTCCTGCGAAGTCTGCTGGGTCGACACGGCCGCTAATCGCCTCTTTCACGCGGTTGTGAATGTCACGCGGTGGCTCCCGTGCCCGTTTCGAGGCGCACGGGAGACGGGTCCCAGGCTACGCCGTGCGATCGGCGCAGGCATTCTCGCCTCCGGCTGGTGGTCCGTTTCACAGAAGATGCCAGAAGTTCGGCAAACGCTGCGTGGTCCGTCGACTCCTGCTAGGCGACGACGGCCCCGGCCGGTGACGCGGGGTCACCGGCCGGGGCCGGATCGGCTGATCGGACTCAGGAGATGTCGCGACGCCGGATGGTCAGCACGCCGATCACCCCGGCCACCACGGCGTACCCGATCAGCACCGCGGCCCCCGCCCAGCGCGGCGGGTTGCCGGGGATGTCGGCGCCGCTCACCATCAGCGACGACGCCAGCGACGGCACGAGGAGCTGGAGCTGGTTGATCCAGTCGCCGAACTTGGCGGCCAGCAGCCCGATCGCGATGACCGCGCCGATGGCGCCGCCCAGGTAGAGCAGGATGCCGGTCACCGTGGCGCCGATCTGGCTGCGGATGAGCACGCCGAGCCCGACGCCGAGCACCGACCAGAGCAGGTAGGCCAGCCCGTTGAGGGCGACCGCCCGCCAGACCGCCCCGTCGCCGAGGTGGGCGCCGATGTCGACCGCGCCCAGGATCAGCGGGCCGAAGACCAGGTTGAGCAGTGTGGTGCCCACCCAGAAGAGCAGTGCCAGCACGCCGGCGGCGGCCAGCTTGGCCAGCATCACGGCGGTGCGGTGCGGCGCCGTGAGGAACGTGGTGGTCACCGTCTGGTGGAAGAACTCGCTGGTCACCACCACGATGCCGAGGAGCATCACGATGAGCAGGCCGAAGAACTGCCCGTTGGTGTAGATGTTCGCGGCCAGGTTCGCCGCGCTGCGCACCGCCTCCAACTGGTCGGCCTGGTCGGCCGGCACGTCGCCCATGTTCCCGCTCGTCAGGGTTTCGGCCTGCAACCAGTTGAAGAGCAGCGCGAGGCCCCACAGCGGCACGGTGATGAGCGCGAAGATCCACCAGGTGTTGGTGGTACGGATCTTGAGCAGCTCGGATCGGACCAGGTTCATCGGATCTCCGCCTTTCCGGCCGTCAGCTCCAGGAAGACACCCTCCAGGTCGGGGCGTTCGGTGGTCAGCTCGTGCAGCTCCACCTTGGCGGCGAGCGCCACCCGGCCGACCGTCGGCGCGTCCACCCCGGCCACCAGCAGCGCGCCGTGCCCGTCGGCGTCCACCGTGGCCGACTGCTCGCGCAGGGCCGCGGCCAGCTCGTCGGCCTGCGGGGTCCGCACCCGGATCCGGGAGCCGTGCGTCATCGAGCCCATCACCTGCTCGACCGGCCCCTGCCGGATCAGCTTTCCGGCCGCGATGATCACCACGTCGTCGGCGAGCAACTGCATCTCGGAGAGCAGGTGGCTGGAGACCAGCACCGTGCGCCCCTCGGCGGCCAGCCCCTTGAGGAAGCCGCGCATCCAGCGGATCCCCTCCGGGTCCAGGCCGTTGGCCGGCTCGTCGAGGATCAGCACCCGCGGGTCGCCGAGCATGGCGGCGGCGATCCCGAGCCGCTGCTTCATGCCCAGCGAGTAGCCCTTGAACTTGCGCTTCGCGGCCGGGGTGAGCCCGACCAGGGCGAGCGCCTCGTCGGCGCGCTGGCGGGGCAGGCCCGCCGCCGCGCAGATCACCCGCAGGTGGTTGATCCCGGTGCGGCCCTTGTGCGCGCTGGACGCCTCCAGCACCGCGCCCACCGTGTGCAGCGGGTCGGCCAGGTCGGCGTACCGGTGGCCGCCGATGGTGGCCTCGCCCGCGGTCGGGGTGACCAGGTTGAGCAGCATGCGCAGGGTGGTCGTCTTACCGGCCCCGTTCGGGCCGAGGAAACCGGTGACCCGCCCCGGCTGGACGGTGAAGGACAGGTTGTCCACCGCCCGGACGTTCTTGTATTCCTTCGTCAGTCCGGACACCACGATCTGGCCGGTCCCGGCGCTGGGGCTTGTCTGCCCGTCGGACATCGTTCTCCTCTCCTGCCACGGCGGGCTTCGGGGCGCGCCGGTGGGGGCGCCGTTGCGGGGGGCGCCGAGCACAGCCTTCCAACCCGGTGCAAGCGGGTCAATCAGGCGGGATGCGTAGAGCCTCCTCCCCCGGGGGCACGAGCGGATCATCCCCAGGGAGGAGAGGTCAGGCCGGCGGCAGCGCGATCCAGGTGGCCCGGGCCCGGCCGAGCAGCGCCCCGCCCGGGCCGTAGAGGCTGGAGTGCACCTCGGCCTTGCGTCCCGAGCCGCCCACCATCGCCCCGGTCACCACGCACTCGTCGCCGGGGCGCGGCAGCGCCGTGACCTGCGCGGCGATCCGGCCCAGCACGTACGGGCGGCCGGGCGCGATCACCGCCCAGCCGCCGGGGCAGTCCAGCGCCGCCCAGACGGTCGCCGGCACCACCTCGGCCGGGGCGCGGAACGGCGCGGCGGTCCGCCCGTCCGGCAGCCGGCCCGAAAAGATCCGCAGCCCCGCCGGGTTCGCCGGCCCGCAGACGTAGCAGCCGGGGAAGGGGTGGTCCACCAGTCCCGGGTACGCCTTCGCGGCGGCCTCGGCCGTCGGCCGGTCCACCGGCGGCACCACGGCGTCGATCGGCTCGACCCGGCGTACCTGGGCGATCACCTGGCCGTCCGGGTCGCGGATCTCGCCGTCGACGGCGGTCAGCGGGGTCTCCAGCGGGGGTGGCTTGCGCAGGGTGACCTCCACCGGGCCCCGGTCGTCCACCGCGGCGGCGAAGATCCCGGCGCTCCAGCCGCCGTTGCCCGAGCCGTCCGGCCCGTGGAAGCGGGACTCGATGATCATGTGGCACCTCCGGGGGCTCCGACCGCCGGCCTCGTCGCCGGCGTCCGCCCGGGCAGCCTCGCACGCCGGCCCCGGCGCGCCGCAGGTGAGGGGGTGTGCCGGCGCGCCGGCCGCCGTTCACCGGATCGACACCCCTCACCCCCGGGGCCGGCAACCCGCGGCCCTTACACAGATAGCCATGGCCGTTCTGCACGCCGCTGGCGCACCCCTCACGACCAGCGGTTACACCCTGCTGATCGCCGACGACCCGTCCCTGGTCGCGGCCGCGCAACGCCTGCGTCACGAGGTGTTCGCCAGCGAACTCGGCGCCACCCTGCACCCGGGGGCCGCCGGGCTCGACACCGACGAGTTCGACGCGCACTGCGACCACCTGGTCGTGCTGCGCGAGGGCACCGACGAGGTGGTGGGCACCTACCGGCTGCTGCCGCCCGGACGCACCGACCGCCGGTACGCCGACGGCGAGTTCGACCTGACCCCGCTGGCCCCGCTCCGCGACGACCTGGTCGAGGCGGGCCGGTCCTGCGTGCACCCGGACCACCGCTCCGGCGTCGTGATCAACCTGATGTGGGCCGGGATCACCCGGTACCTGCATCTGCGCGGCTCCCGGTGGCTGGGCGGCTGCGCCTCGGTGCCGGTGGTCGACGGCGGGATCGCCGCCGCCGAGGTCTGGTCGCAGGTCGTCGCCCGCCACCTGGCCCCGCCGCCGCTGCGGGTGACGCCCCGCCGGCCCTGGTTCGCCGAGGCGCCGGCCGCCGCCGACCTGGAGTTGTCGGCGGGCGGGCGTCGCGCGCTGGTCCCGCCGCTGCTCCGCGGCTACCTGCGGCTCGGCGCCTGGGTCTGTGGGGAGCCGGCGTACGACCCGGACTTCGACTGCGCCGACTTCTACGTGCTGTTCTCGCTGGACCGGATGAACCCGCGCTACCTGCGGCACTTCCTGGGTGAGGCGGCGTGACCGGCGACGGGCTGTGGCGCCCCGCCTCGGGCTGCGGGCCGGACTGCCTGCCGCCGGCCACCCGGCCGGACGTGTCGCTGCCGCGCCGGGCGGGGCGGCTGCTCGGCGTACTCGGGATGTTGCTGGCGGGGGTCGGCCTGGCCGCGCTGCTGCCGCTGCTACCGGCCCGCGACCGGCGGGCCGCGCT
>NZ_MUYZ01000008.1:0-62436 GCF_003013775.1 Micromonospora sp. MH33 | reverse complement strand
CGCTGGCCCCCGCCTGGGCGGCGGCCCGGCAGGACGTGGTGGCCGGGCTGGCCGGCAGGCGTGAGCCGCCGCGGCCGGGGCGCCGCTGGCTGGTGCTCGGGCTGCTGTTCACCGTGGCCGGGGCCGCCCTGGCCGCGTTCGGCGCCACCCGGACCACCCCGACCGGCGTCCTGGCCGGGGTGGTCCTGGGCGAGTTGGGGCTGGTCTTCTGCACCCCGACGCTGACCGGTGTCCTGGCCCGGACCGGCCGGCTGCTGCCGCTGGCGCCCCGGCTGGCGCTGCGCGACGCCAGCCGCAACCGCTCGTCGGCCGCGCCCGCCATCTCCGCCGTGATGGCGGCGGTGGCCGGCAGTGTGGCCCTGGGCGTCTACGTGGCCAGCGACGACGCCCGGCAGCGAGCGGCCTGGCAGCCCGGCCTGCCCCCGGGCCACGTGCTGCTCCAGCACACCGACGGGCGGACCACCGGCCCGCTGCCCACGGCGGGCGAGGTGGCGGAGCGGGTCCGGGCGGTGCTGCCGGGCGCCACGGTGGTGCCGCTCGCCGCCCCGGACTGCGCCCGGCCGGCAACCCCGGAGGACTACTGCGTCGCCACCGCGGTGCGCCCGCCCGAGCAGCGCTGCCCGTACGACCCGATCGACCCCGGGCCGGCCCCGGCGCGGACCGACCCGCGCTGCGTCCGGCCGTTCCGCGAACCGAGCGACCTCTACCTGCCGGCGCTGGTGGACGACGGGACGAGCCTGCCCGCGCTCACCGGCGCCCCGGCCGAGGAGGTGGCCGCGGCCCGCCGGACCCTCCAGGCGGGCGGGGTGGTGGTCACCGATCCCCGGCAGGTGGTGGACGGGCGGGTCCGGGTGGAGGTCAGCCACGGAACCGGCGAGCCGGCGGCCGCCGGCACGCTGCCCGGGTACGTGCTGCGCGGCGGCCTCCCGGTGGACCGGCTCGTGGTCTCCCCGGCGGCGGCCACCACGCTCGGCCTCGTCGCCGTGCCGCTGGGCTACCTGGTCGACACCGCCGACCCGCCCACCGACCGACAGCGGGACCGGCTGGCCGCCGAGCTGACCGCGATCGCCCCGCTGGCGGTCCAGGTGTCGGCGGCCGGGCCGCCGTCCGACCAGCGCCCGCTGCTGCTCCTGCTGGCCGGTGCCGCCGGCGTGATCACCCTGGGCGCGGCCGCGGTGGCCACCGGTCTCGCCGCCGCCGAGGGCCGCCGGGACCTGTCCACCCTCGCCGCGGTCGGCGCCGATCCCCGGGTACGCCGGGTGCTGTCGCTCTGCCAGGCCGGGGTGATCGCCGGGCTCGGCTCGGTGCTCGGCATCCTGGCCGGCCTCGGCTCGGCGGCCATCATCCTGGTCTCGCTCAACCGGCGGTACGCGCAGTCCTGGCCGGTGGAGCCGCCGTACCCGCTGGTGGTGCCCGGGTCGACGCTGACCGTGCTGGTGGTGGTGCCGCTGGTGGCCATGGTCGGGGCGGCCCTGCTCACCCGGTCCCGGCTGCCGGTGGAGCGCCGGCTGGACTGATCGCGTTCGATCCGCTCCGGCCGGTCGGGGGTGTCGCGGGCGGGGTGCGGCCGGCACACTGGACGGGTGTCCGCCGTGCAGTCCCTCACCCGTCGTCTCGGTCACCGGAAGTGGTTCGCCGCCACCATGCGCCTGCTCGTCCCCGCCGACCGGCTGGTCGGGCGGCTGACGAAGGGACGGGTGGTCGCCTTCGGGCTGGTGTCCTCGCTGGTGCTCACCACCACCGGCCGCCGCTCCGGCAAGCCGCGCAGCAATCCCCTGCTCTACGTGCCGGACGGCGACGCGTACGTGGTGATCGGCTCGAACTGGGGGCAGCAGCACCAGCCCGCCTGGTCGCTGAACCTGCTCGCCCAGCCGGCTGCCGAGGTCGACGTCAAGGGGCGCCGGGTCCCGGTGCGCGCCGAGCCGATCAGTGGCGAGGAGCGGGAGCGGCTGTTCACCCGGCTGGTCGCCGAGTGGCCCGCCTACCGCACGTACGTGGAACGGGCCGGGGGCCGGGAGATCCGGGTGTTCCGGCTGGTCCCGGTGGGTGAGCCGACCACCTGACCCCCGGGCGCGGCGAGGCGGCGGGGCCGGTCCGGCTGGCTAGGGTGGTGGTCGGTCGACGTGCACCGGGTCGCCGCCGGGCGAGCCGCGCGCGGAACGGAGGTGGACCGTGGACGCCAGCGGCGCCGAGCTGGACACCGACCGGTACCTGGACGATCCCCGGTGGCGGGTCGCCGAACGGGTGAGCGACGCGGCGCTGCGCCGGTTCCCGGCGGACGTCCTGGCGGTCGCGGTGCACGGCCCGCTCGCGCACGGCGACGACGACGGCGGCGGCAACGGCGAGGTGGGGCTGCTGGTGGCCACCTACCGGCCGGGCGGCGGGCCGTCGCCGGCCACCCGCCGGGTGGACGGGGTGCTGGTCGATCTCACCGTGGCCGGGGCCGACGACTACCTGCGGCAGGCAACGGCGATCACCGCGCTCTGGCCGCTCACCGCCGACCGGTACGTCACCACCCGCGCCCTGCACGACCCGACCGGCTGGCTGCGGACCCTCCGCGACGAACACCTGGCCCGGCTGGCCCGGGCCCGGCCGGCCGAGTTCACCGCCGCGGCCCGGCAGGCGTGGTACCGGGGCAGCGCGGCGCACGCCCGGGCGCTGCGGCTGGCCGAGTGGTACGAGACCGACGCGGCGCTGCTCATGCTCGGCGAGGCCCGGCTGGCCGCGGCCACCGTGCAGGGGCTGCTGAGCCGCACCTACTTCCGGGACCCGGGTGACGCGGTGCGGCGTACCGGCCTGGCCGGGGCGGACATGACCGAGGTGGGCACGGTGCTGGCCCGCCAGGCCGAGGAGCTGACCGCCCGGGGCCGCCCGGTCGACGGCACCGTGGACGACCTGCTCGGCGGCTGACGCCCACCGGGCTGGTCAGCCGATCCCGCCCTGGATGCCGATCAGTGCGCCGACCAGGTAGGTGGCGCCGGCCGCGAGGGCGCCGAGCAGCAGCTGCCGCAGCCCGCCGGCCCACCAGGGGCGGTTGGTGAACCGGGCCACGATCGCGCCGGCCACGAAGAGCCCCACTCCGCCGACGCCGAGTGCCAGCGCCAGGCTGGTGAAGCCGAGCAGGTAGGTGACCAGCGGCACCAGCGCGCCGACGGAGAAGCAGAGGAACGAGGAGATCGCCGCCGCCCACGGGCTGGGCTGTTCGTCGGGGTCGACGCCCAGCTCCTCCCGGACGTGCATCCGCAGCGCCTCCTCCGGGTTGCGCCGGACCGCCTCGGCGACCTGCGTGGCCAGGTCCCGGGGCAACCCCCGGGCCACCCACGCGTCGGCCAGCTCGCGGGCCTCCGCCTCGGGGTGCCGTTCCAGCTCGCGCCGCTCCTTGGCCACCTCGGCGGCCACCTGCTCGTTGGCCGAGCGGACGCTGGTGTACTCGCCCAGGCCCATCGAGATGGCGCCGGCCACCAGACCGGCCGCGCCGGTGAGGACGACGCTGCGCGGGGAGACCCCGCCGCCGCCGACCCCGGCGATCAGCGCGATGTTGGTGACGAGCCCGTCCATCGCCCCGAACACCGCCGGCCGGAGCCAGCCGCCGGACACGTCCGCGTGGTGCGCCTCGCGCAGCGCCGCCGGGGTCTCGGTCACGGCAGGGTCAGGATCTCGTAGCCGTCGTCGGTCACGACGATGGTGTGCTCGAACTGCGCGGTCCACCGGCGGTCCTTGGTGACCACCGTCCAGCCGTCGTCCCACATGTCGTACTGGTGCGTGCCGAGGGTGATCATCGGCTCGATGGTGAAGGTCATCCCGGGCTCCATCACGTCGGTGGGGCGCGGGCTGTCGTAGTGCGGCACGTAGAGGCCGCTGTGGAAGGACTCGCCGATGCCGTGGCCGGTGAAGTCGCGCACCACGCCGTAGCCGAACCGCTTGGCGTACGACTCGATGACCCGGCCGATCACGTTGATCTGCCGGCCCGGGGCGACCGCCTTGATGCCGCGCATCATGGCCTGGTGGGTCCGCTCGACCAGCAGGCGGGCCTCCTCGCTCACCTCGCCCACGCAGAAGGTGGCGTCGGTGTCGCCGTGCACCCCGCCGATGTACGCGGTCACGTCGACGTTGATGATGTCGCCGTCCTGGAGCACGGTGGAGTCCGGGATGCCGTGACAGATCACCTCGTTGAGGCTGGTGCAGCAGGACTTCGGGAAGCCCTTGTAGCCCAGCGTCGAGGGGTACGCGTCGTGGTCGCAGAGGAACTCGTGGACCACCTTGTCGATCTCGTCGGTGGTCACCCCCGGCTTGCAGTGCTCCCCGGCGAGCTGGGTGGCCTGCGCGGCGAGCCGGCCGGCGATCCGCATCTTCTCGATGGTCTCCGGCGTCTGCACGTGGGACCCGCGCCACTCCTGCGGACGCTTCTTTCCCACGTACTCGGGACGCGGGATGTGGGCGGGAACCGCTCGCCACGGGGAGAGCGTGCCTGGGGTCAGCGGCGCACGGACGGTCATGATGACAGCGTATCGCCGGGCCCCTGGTGACCCCCGCCACGGCCCGCTCGGCCAGGTTGTTGCCGCGCCGCAACCGCTGTGCCATTGTTGCTCCGTGGATCAAGGGGGCGCACCGCCTGTCTTCTCCGCGTCCGCGGAGCTGGACGGTGATCAACTGCGCGTCCGGGTGGCCGGTGAGGTCGACATGGCGACCGCCGACACCATGTACCGGACCGTCCTCGGGGAGGCCGCCCGGCACGTCACGCTCGACCTGCGATCGGTGACCTTCTTCGACTCGGCCGCGATCCACGCGGTGGTCCGGCTGGCCCAGCAGCTCCCCGGCACGCTCACCGTGCTGCCGTCCCGGCAGGTCCGGCGGGTGCTGGAGATCTCCGGCCTGGGCGAGCAGGACTGGCTGGCGCAGGCCTGAACGGCCGCCGCCCGCCGGGGCCTCAGCCCGCCAGCCGGCGGCGCAGGATCAGCTCGGTGCCGTTCTCCGTGCGGGTCACGGTCATCTCGCCGAGCGCCTGGATCAGCGCCAACCCGCGACCCCGGAAGCTCGACCCGCTGGACTCCCGCCACCGGCCGCTGTCGCGGACCGTGGCGGTGACCGTCCGGTCCTCGATGGTCACCTCGACGCCGATCATCGGCTCGGCCGGGGCGACCGGGTGCTCGATGGCGTTGGCGGCGGCCTCGGAGACGGCCACCGTGAGGTCGAACAGGTCGGTCTCGCCGACGCGGTGGGCGACCAGGAAGTCCTCCAGCCGCTTGCGCAGCACGCTGAGCCGGGTCGGGTCGGCCGGCAGCCGCAGCGCGAAGCGGTTCAGCTCGGTCGCCTCCAGCGCGAGCACCGCCACGTCGTCGTGCCGGGTCCGCCCGGCGACCCGCTCGACCACCGCGTCGACCAGGTCGGCGACGTGCTCGCCCGGGGTCGTCGCGTCCGCCCGGAGCTGGCCGAGCCCGGCGTCGATACCGGCCTGCCGGTCCTCGATCAACCCGTCGGTGTAGAGCAGCAGCCGGCCGCCGGGGGCCAGCTCACCCTCGACGGTCCGGTACGCCGTGCCGGGGATCGCCCCGACCGGCGGCCCGAGCGCCCGGTCGTGCAGGAACACCGCGTCACCCTCCCGGATCAGCAGCGGCGAGGGGTGACCCGCGCTGGCGTACCGGAGCCGGCCGGTGCGCGGGGAGAAGCGGAGGCAGACCACGGTGGCGAACGAGCCACCCTCGGTGGAGCCGACCAGCCGGTTGAGCCGGGTCAGCGCCTCGCCCGGGTCGTAACCCTCCAGCACGTACGCCCGCAGCGCGTTGCGGAGCTGGCCCATCGCGGCGGCGGCCCGCACCCCCTTGCCGACCACGTCACCGATCACCAGCACCAGCTCGTCGTCGACGGTGCCGATCACGTCGTACCAGTCGCCGCCGACCTCGATGTCGGCGCTGCCCGGCAGGTAGCGACTGGCCACCACGGCGCCGGGGAGCTGCGGCAGGGTACGCGGCAGCAGGCTGTGCTGAAGGGTGGTGGCGATTTGGTGCTCGGCCTCGTAAAGCTGGGCGTTCTCCAGCCGCACGCCGATCAGCCGGGCCAGCTCGGTGAGCGCCGCCTGCTCGGTGCCGCCGCCCTCCCGGCGCCAGACCCGCAGCTCGCCGAGCTGCTCGTCGGTGGTGCCGGTCAGCGCCAGCACCACCGAGGGCTCGGCGGAGGCGTCCCCGCCGCCGTCCGCCTCGTAGCGGGCGCCGGTGGCGGTGACCACCACCCGGGCGGCCTCGGCCAGGCCGAGCGCGTGCCGCGCGGCGACCCGCACCACCTCGGCGGTGGACCGGGCGGTGTTGATCGCCACCGCGGCGTCGGCGAGCGCCCGCAGCCGGCGGATGATCTGGCCGCGGAGCTGGCCCAGCTCGACGTTGGCCCGGACCCGGGCGATCAGCTCCTGACTGGAGAAGGGCTTGGTGAGGTAGTCGTCCGCGCCGACCGAGAGCCCGGCCACCTCCTCGGCCGCGCCGGCCCGGGCGGAGAGCAGCACGATCGGCACTCCCCGGGTGGCCGGGTTGGCGCGCAGCGCGGTGACCAGCCCGAAGCCGTCCAGCCGGGGCATCATCACGTCGGTCAGCACCAGGTCGAACGGGGAGTCGACGGCCAGCCGCAGCGCCTCCACGCCGTCCGGCACGGTGACCACCTCGTACGACGGGGAGAGCAGCCGGCTCACGTGCTCCCGCAGGTCGGCGTTGTCGTCGGCGACCAGGATCCGGCCCGCTCCGCCCGCCACGCCGACCGGCTCCGGCAGCCCGCCCGGCCGCGCCACCTCGTCGGTCCAGAGCGCGGTCTCGGCGACGTAGAGCCGGGCCTGCTCGGGCTCGCTCAGCGGCACCGGGGCGAGGGCGGCCACCCGGTCGGCGGGCAGGTGCGCGTATCCGAACGGCATCCGCACCGTGAAGGTGCTCCCCCGGTCGACGACGCTGTGCACCTCGGCCGTGCCGCCGTGCATCTCGACCAGCTCGCGGACCAGGGCGAGGCCGATGCCGGTGCCCTCGTGGGTACGGGAGCGGGCACCGGGCACCCGGTGGAACCGCTGGAACACCTGCGGCAGCTCCGGCGGCGCGATGCCGACACCGGTGTCGGCCACCTCCAGCACGGCGACGCCGCCACGGGCACGGACCCGGACCCGGATCTCGCCGTCGAAGGTGAACTTGACCGCGTTCGACACCAGGTTGAGGACGATCTTCTCCCACATGTCCCGGTCGACGTAGACGGGCGCGGGCAGCGGCGGGCAGTCCACCACCAGGCGCAGCCCGGCCCGCTCGGTGACCGAGCGGAAGGTGCTGGCCAGCCGGGCGGTGTAGTCGGCCAGATCGGTGGGCTGGTAGCGGGCGCCCAGCCGGCCGGACTCCAGCCGGGAGAAGTCGAGCACGGTGTTGACCAGCTTGAGCAGCCGCAGCGCGTTGCGGTGCATCATGGCCAGCCGATCGAGGTACGTGTCGGGCAGGGCGCGGTCGGCGAGCAGGTCCTCCAGCGGCCCGAGCACCAGGGTGAGCGGGGTGCGGAACTCGTGGCTCACGTTGGCGAAGAAGTTGGTCTTGGCGCGGTCCAGCGCGGCGAGCTCGGACGCCCGCGCCCGCTCCTGCTCGTACGCCCGCTGCTTGCCGACGGCCCGGGAGACCTGAGCGGCGACCAGGTCGGCGAAGTGCCGGTAGTCGTCGGTGAAGGGCAGCCGGCGGGCCACCCCGAGCAGCAGCACGCCGGCCGGCTCGTTGGTCGCCGTGAGCGGCAGCAGCAGCGCCCGGTCGGCGGCGTCCGGCGGCACCGCGCCGAGCAGTTCGGCGGTGGAGACCCAGCGGGGCTCCTCCGGGGAGTCGTCGGGGCGTGGGGGCCCGCCGGCGATCGTGGCGGGGTCCACCCCGGCACAGCCGGCCAGCGCCGGGACCCCGTCCTCGTCGTGCAGCCAGACGGCGCTGAACGGCACGTCGGGCCGGTGCCCGTCGAGCACCTGGGCGACGGCCCGGCCCAGCTCCACGGTGCTGCGCACGTCGGCCAACTCGGTGCCCAGCTCGGCCAGGGCGCGCAGCCGGCGCTCGCCGACCACCCGCCCGGTGGTCTCGTTGACGAAGCAGAACACGCCGTTCACGCTGCCGTCGGCGTCCCGGATCGGGTCGTACGAGATGTCGAAGTAGACGTCCTCCAGGAAACCGTGCCGGTTGAGCACGAAGGGGTGGTTCTCGCCGCGGTAGGGCACGCCGGTGCGGTGCACCCCGGCGAGCAGCGGCCCGAGCACGTCCCAGGTCTCCGCCCAGTGCCGGCGGGCGGACTGGCCGATCACCGCCGGGTGCTTGTCGCCGATGGTGGGCCGGTAGGCGTCGTTGTAGAAGGCCAGGTGGTCCGGGCCCCAGAACAGCACGATCTGGGCCCGCGAGGAGAGCATCGTGCTGACCGCGTGGCAGAGCGCGAGCGGCCAGCCGTCCGGGGTGCCGAGCGGGGTGGTGGACCAGTCGAAGCCGCGCAGCCGCTCGCCCATCTCGCCGCCCGCGGCGAACGCCGCGGTCAGCAGTGGAGAGAGTTTCGCCTCCCCGGACCCCGTCGACGAATGACCGACGTCCCCGCCCTCCTGGGCCGAGCCCATGCAGCCTCCCGCTCCGGCCATGTCCACGACGACCGGCGCGATCACGCCGGTCGTCCCCGCCTACTACCCCGACGGAGGAGCAACGTAACGCATGTCGCCGGTCGGACGCTGGTTACCTACGCCTCATCCTGACGCAACCGGCGGTTGGCGGCGAGTCGAGCGGGCCCGGGGGGCCGGGGCGGCACCGGCCGCCGCGCGGACCAGCGCGGCCACCGGCCGGGGATCGACGTCGTTCTCCGGGTGCCACTGCACGCCAAGCAGGAAGCGCCGCGCCGGATCCTCCACCGCCTCCACCACCCCGTCGTCGGCCCAGCCGGTCACGGCAAGGCCGCCCGGGTCGGCCACCCCCTGATGGTGGTACGAGTTGACCCGGTCCACCCCGGCCATCACCGCCCCGGCCAGGCTGCCGTCGGCGAAGCGGACCGGGTGCGACCCGTACGCCCCGGGGGCGGGGCGGTGGCGGTCGTGCCCGACCACGTCCGGCAGGTGCTGGTGCAGCGTGCCGCCGTAGGCCACGGCGAGTAACTGCATGCCCCGGCACACCCCGAGCACCGGCAGGTCGGCGGCGAGCGCGGCGGTCAGCAGCGCGAACTCCCCGGCGTCCCGGTCCGGGCGGCTCTCGGTGCGCGGGTCGGGCGGCCGGCCGTACCGCTCCGGGCCGACGTCGGCGCCGCCGGCCAGCAGCAGCCCGTCGAGCACCCGCAGCACGTCGGCGTCGGTGTCGTCCGGGGGCAGCACCACGGCCCGGCCGCCGGCCGCCGTCACCGCCCGGACGTACGCCTGCGGCACCAGCGCCGCTGGCACGTCCCGCCACACCGCCCAGCCGGCCGGCTCGACGTACGCGGTGACGCCGATCACCGGACGTCGGCTCATAGCGGGGTCACGTACGCGCCGGTGATCCCGCCGTCCACCACGAACTGCGCGGCGGTCATGAACGAGGCGTCGTCGCTGGCCAGGAAGGCCACCGCGGCGGCGATCTCCTCGGGGTTGCCGAACCGGCCCATCGGCACGTGGACGAGGCGGCGGGCGGCCCGCTCCGGGTCCTTGGCGAACAGCTCCAGCAGCAGTGGTGTGGCGACCGGACCGGGGCAGAGCGCGTTGACCCGGATGCCCTCCCGGGCGAACTGCACGCCCAGCTCCCGGGTCATCGCCAGCACCCCGCCCTTGCTCGCCGTGTACGCGATCTGCGACGTCGCCGCCCCCATGAGCGCCACGAACGAGGCGGTGTTGATGATCGAGCCCTTGCCCTGCCTGCGCATGTGCGGGATGGCGTACTTGCAGCAGAGGTAGACGCTCGTGGTGTTGACCCGCAGGACCCGCTCCCAGGCGTCCAGCCCGGTCTCCAGGATCGAGTCGTCGTCGGGCGGCGAGATGCCGGCGTTGTTGAAGGCGACGTCCACCCGGCCGTGCCGCTCGGCCACCCCGTCGAAGAGGTCGCGGACCGCCGCCTCGTCGGCCACGTCGGCGGCGACGAACTCGCCGGCCACCTCGTCGGCGGCCCGCTTGCCCGCCTCGGCGTCGATGTCCACGCAGACCACCCGGGCCCCCTCGGCGGCGAACCGCCGCACCGTGGCCAGGCCGATGCCGCTGCCCGCCCCGGTCACCACGGCGACCCGGTCCTGAAGCCGTCCCTGCATCTCACTCCTCCGTGCTGATGAACACGTTCTTGACGTCGGTGAAGGCGTGCAGCGCGTCCGGGCCCAGCTCCCGGCCGAGACCGGAACGCTTCATCCCACCGAACGGGGTCCAGTAGCGCACCGAGGAGTGCGAATTGACGCTGAGGTTGCCGGACTCGACCGCCCGGGCCACCCGGACCGCGCGGCCCACGTCCCGGGTCCAGATCGAGCCGGAGAGGCCGTACTCGGTGTCGTTGGCCAGGCGGATCGCGTCCGCCTCGTCGTCGAACGGGAGCACCGAGACGACCGGGCCGAAGATCTCCTCCCGCCAGTGCCGGTCGGCCGGGGAGTCGGCGAGCAGCACGGTCGGGGCGTACCAGAAACCGGCGCCGTCGGGGCGGGCGCCGGTGAAGGCCACCTTCGCCCCGTCGACGTACCCGGCGACCCGGTCCCGGTGCCCGGCGGAGATCAGCGGGCCCATCTCGGCGCTCTCGGCGGCCGGGTCCTCGACCCGGAACGCCCGGACGGCCGGTTCGAGCAGTTCCAGGAAGCGGTCGTACACCGATCGCTGGACCAGGATCCGGGAGCGGGCGCAGCAGTCCTGGCCGGCGTTGTCGAAGACCGCGGCCGGCGCACTGGCCGCCGCCTTCGCCAGGTCGGCGTCGGCGAAGACCAGGTTGGCGGACTTGCCGCCCAGCTCCAGCGTCACCCGCTTCACCTGGGCGGCGCACCCGGCCATGATCCGGGTGCCGACCTCGGTGGAGCCGGTGAAGCAGACCTTGCGGACCGCCGGGTGGGTGACGAACCGCTCGCCCACCACGCCGCCCTGGCCGGGCAGCACGGTGAACACGCCCTCCGGCAGGCCGGCGTCGAGGGCCAGCTCGGCCAGGCGCAGCGCGGTCAGCGGGGTCAGCTCGGCCGGCTTGAGCACCACCGTGTTGCCGGCGGCGAGCGCCGGGGCGAAGCCCCAGCCGGCAATGGGCATCGGGAAGTTCCACGGCACGATCACACCGACCACGCCGAGCGGTTCGTGGAAGGTGACGTCGAGCCCGCCGGGCACCGGGATCTGCTGTCCGGTCAGCCGCTCCGGCGCGCCCGCGTAGTAGTCGAGCACGTCCCGGACGTTGCCGGCCTCCCAGCGGGCGTTGCCGATGGTGTGCCCGGCGTTGCGCACCTCCAGCAGCGCCAGTTCCTCCCGGTGCGCGTCGACCACGGCGGCGAAGCGCCGCAACAACCGCGCCCGGTCCCCCGGCGCCACCGCGCGCCACGTCTCGAAGGCGGCCGCCGCCCGTTCGATCGCCGCGTCCGTCTCCGCGGGCGAGGTGGCCGGCACCTCGCGGAGCGGCTCACCGGTCGCCGGGTTGATCACCTGGGTCACGCGCCCCACCCTTCTCCTGGCCGACCGGGAGCGCAAGGTCAGAGGCGTTCGAAGCCACGGACCAGCTCCCAGTCGGTGACGGCGGCGTCGAAGGCCGCCAGCTCCACCCGCGCGTTGTTGGCGTAGTGGGCGACGACCTCGTCCCCGAAGGCGTCCTTCGCCGTCTCCGAGCACTCCCAGAGGGTGAGGGCGTCCCGGAGCGTCCCGGGCACCCGCTCGGCGTCCCCGTCGTCGTAGGCGTTGCCGGCGCACTCCTCGCCCAGCTCCAACTCCCGCTCGATGCCGTGCACCGCGCCGGCCACCAGGGCGGCGATCGCCAGGTACGGGTTGACGTCGGCGCCCGGCACCCGGTTCTCCACCCGCATCCCCTGGCCGTGCCCGACCAGCCGCAGCGCGCAGGTGCGGTTGTCGGTGCCCCAGCGCAGCGCGGTCGGCGCGAACGAGCCGGGCTGGTAGCGCTTGTAGGAGTTGACGTTGGGGGCGAAGAGGAGGCTGAACTCGCGCATGGTGGCGAGCAGCCCGGCCAGCACCCGCTGCCCGGTCGTCGACAGGTGCGCCGGCCCGTCGCCGAGCATGGCCGAGCGGCCGTCGGCGTCGCGCAGCGAGAAGTGGATGTGGCAGGAGTTGCCCTCGCGCGCGTTCGGCTTGGCCATGAAGGTGATCGACATGCCCTCCTGGGCGGCGATCTCCTTCGCCCCGTTCTTGTAGATGACGTGGTGGTCGGCGCAGGCCACCGCCTCGTCGTAGCGGAAGGCGATCTCGTGCTGGCCGAGGTTGCACTCGCCCTTGGCGCTCTCCGGGATCAGCCCCGCGCCGGCCATCTGGTTGCGGATCCGGCGCAGCAGCGGCTCGACCCGGGCGGTGCCGAGCAGCGAGTAGTCCACGTTGTACTGGTTTGCCGGGGTCAGCTCGCGGTAGCCGCGCCGCCACGCCTCCTCGTACGAGTCGCGGAACAGCACGAACTCCAGCTCGGTGCCGGCGTACGCGGTCAGCCCGTGGGCGGCCAGCCGGTCGAGCTGGCGGCGCAGGATCTGCCGGGGCGAGGCGACCACCGGGCCGGAGCCGTCCAGCCACTCCAGGTCGGCCAGCAGCATCGCGGTGCCGGGCTGCCAGGGCACCCGGCGCAGGGTGTCCAGGTCGGCCCGCATGGCGAAGTCGCCGTAGCCGCGTTCCCAGCTCGACATGGCGTACCCGTCGACGGTGTTCATGTCGACGTCCACGGCCAGCAGGTAGTTGCAGCCCTCACTGCCGTGCGCGACCACCTGGTCCAGGAAGAAGGGGGCGTGGAACCGCTTGCCCTGGAGGCGGCCCTGCATGTCGGTCAGCGCGAGCACCACCGTGTCGATCTCGCCATCGGCGACCGCGACGCGCAACTGTTCCAGCGTGAGCGGAGCTTTCCTCATCAGCGCGCCTCCATCACCAAGGTCTACTGGCAGAACCGGATCACCGTCAATGCCCGTTCCGGACACCGTGGCAAACGCGTTCGGCCGACGGCGGGAGCCGGGTCAGTCGCGGCCCGCGCCCAGGCGAGAGAGCGGTGGTGCAGATCCGGGTTCCGCGCCGCAGCTCCGGCACCGCGAGAGCGGACGCAACGGGACGTGCGGGATCACCCGGCGGCCCTTTCGACAAGGGCCAACAGGGCGGCGTGGGTCTGCTCGTCGGCGGCCACGACGAGACCGCCCGCCCCGGTGTGCAGGGGCTGACCGTCGATGCCGGTCACCACACAACCGGCCGCCTGGCAGAGGGCGATGCCGGCCGCGAAGTGGACGCTGTCGCGCAGGTGGCCATCGGTCACGTAGGCGGCGCGTCGGCCGGCGGCGACCCAGGCCACCGCCAGGGTGGTGGAGACGACACGTGGGCGGAACCGCTCGATGAACCCTTGATCGGCAAGTAACCGGGCGGCCCGGAAAACTCGCTCATTGGGGAAGGGTGGGTCGAGATTGACGTCCACCAGCCTCGACTCGGCCGACGGAGTGAGTCGCTCGTCCACGCCCTCTGCCACCACGAGGTCGTCCGGCCGGGCAGCCGCAGGACGTCGAGGATGGCCTTCTCCGCTTCGATGTCGGCCGTCGTGGCGAAGTCTCCCGCGGACTTCTCGAAGCGGGTCAGCGATGCCCCGTACTGGGAGCGCACCACCGCGGCCCCGGCTGCCGCCGCTTCGATGACCAGATCCCGGTCGTTGATCGACATGCACGCACCATAGATGCCGGGCGGGCTCGCGGGTGTCCGGATGATCGAGCCACCCGCACTCCGCGGCGGATCAGGAGACCGCGGCCTTCACCAGCGCGGCGACCTTCTTCTCCACCGCGGGGCTCCACTTCTGGAGCGCGTACGACACCGGCCACAGGTCCCCGTCGTCGAGGTTGGCCTCGTCCTGGAAGCCCAGGGTCGAGTACCGGTAGTTGAACTTGCCCGAGTCCTGGAAGAAGACGACGATCTTGCCATCCGCGTTCGCGTAGGCGGGCATCCCGTACCAGGTCTTCGGCGACAGCTGCGGGGCGGCTGCGGTCACCGTCGCGTGCACGCGCTCGGCGAGCGCACGGTCATCCGGCGCCATCTGCGCGATCCGGTCGAGGACCGCCTGCAGGTCGTCGGCCTTCTTGGCGCCCTTCTTGCCCTCGGCACGCAGCTCGGCGGCGCGCTCCTTCATCGCGGCGCGCTCCTCAGGGCTGAAGCCATCGGACACGGTCGTGGAGTTCTTCGCGGACATTCTTGGGCTCCCTTTTCGCTGTTCAGGCTCGGCGTCCTGCCGGCTGCCTGGGAAAAGGCTAGGCCCGCCGGCATCCTCCCGCTTCTCGATTCCTGATCGGTTCGTCGGCCCGACGAAGCGTCCGGGTAGCGCGGTGCCACTCGCGTGCCAGGAGGCCGTAGACCACGAGATCGCGTCGTCCGTCGGGGAAGGCGGCCGCCTCACGCAGGACGCCCTCCTGGGTGAACCCCAGGCGCTCGGCCACGCTGCGGCTACGGGTGTTGTCGACGGTGGTCGGCAGCGCGACCCGTTCCAGGCCGAGCGGCCCGAACGCGTGGTCGAGCACGGCCGTGACCGCCCGGGCGACCAGTCCCCGCCCCACGTGGCCGGCGTCGAGCCAGTAGCCCACCTCACCCGACCGCGCGGGACCGTCGATCACCAGTTGGACCCAGCCGACCAGGCGCCAGCCGCCCTCCGCCGGCACCGCGATGGACAGCGACAGCAGTGACCCTTCCAGCCACGCCTGGCCGGCCCGTTCCAGGTTCGCGCGAACTCCGTCCAGCGTCGGCGGCTCCTGGAAGGCGTCCGGGAACCACCGGGCGAGACGCTGGTAGTTGGCCTCCACCAGGGCCAGGTGGGCCTCGGCGATAGCAGCCGTGCGCGGGATCAGGACGGCATCGTCCCCCAGCGGCCAGGTGAACAACGCGGTGGTGACGGTGGGAACGCCTGCTCCCGACTCGGCGACGGTGATCCGCAACTGTCCCGGATCAGAGGCTCATCAGCGGGCCTTCATCACCCAGGCCTACCGGCAAAAGGGATCACCGTCAATCACCTCGACCTCCAGATGTAGCTAGGCCTTCCACCCGGGATCGCGGCCGGTGAGCCCGAGGACCCGGTCGAGCAGGGGAGCATCGGCGGGCAGAGTCATCGATGGCCCGAACAGGCCGGGCGTGCCGGCACTGCTCGCCTGTTGGGAGACCAGGCGGTGGACCGCTTCGGCGGTCTGATGATCGACCGCGTATGGCTGTCCGGTCGCGCTGGCGAGATCCCACCCGTGGACGACCAGCTCGTTCAGCGGCTGCGCCACTCCGGGTCGAGCTCCGGGCGATCGCCCGGGCCATCCGGCGCGGCGTCGGGTCCCTTCTCAGCAGCTGTCCGGAACGCGACGGTACGCGCCTGGACCGACAGGACGGGCCCCACGCCGGGGGCCCGGCGCCGGCGGGAAGAGCGGATCAGACCGGGTCGTCCGCCGGTGTGGCGTCCGCGGCGGGGCGCTGCGCCGGAACGTCCACGGTACGGCGGGGTCCGGTGAACCACTTCCGGGCCGAGGCGTACCACCAGATGGCCACGCCGAGCAGCACCCCGCCGATGGCGAGCGGCGCGTAGTTCACCGCCGTCCAGGTGAACTCCGCGTTGCCCGGCACGCCGGCCGGCACGATCGGCAGCACGAAGTAGACGGAGATGACCGCGATCTCGATCACCGCGATCCAGCCGAGCAGCTTGTACCTCCGGCCCAGCGTCCACGGGCCCGGGACGAACCGGTTCCCCATCCGCACCCGCAGGAAGATCGGGATGAGGAACGACAGGTACAGCCCGATCACCGCGACCGAGACCACCGCGTAGAAGGCGACCGGCACGCCGGCCTTCTGGTAGAGCGCGGGCAGGGTGAGCACCAGCCCGGCCAGGGTGGCCGCGATGATCGCGTTGACCGGGGTGCCGTTGCGGTCCACCCGGGACCAGAGCCGCCAGCCCGGGACCGCGCGGTCCCGGCTGAACGCGTACGCCATCCGGGACATCGAGGTCACGCAGCTCATCCCGCAGAAGAACTGGCCGATGGTGGAGATGATGATGACGGCCTTGAAGAAGAACGGGGTCAACGCGGACTCGAAGATCGCCCCGGAGAAGCCGCCCGCGGAGTTGATCGCGTCCACGTCGGTGGCCGCGAAGAGGAAGGCGAGCAGCAGGATCCAGCCGCCCACCGCCGAATAGAAGATCGACCGCCAGAGACCCTGGGCGGCGGCCTTCGAGGCGCCCCGGGTCTCCTCGGAGACGTGCGCGCAGGCGTCGAACCCGGTGATCGTGTACTGGGTGAGCAGGAAGCCCAGCGGCAGCACGTAGAACCAGAAGGTGAGCCCGCCGGTGTCGCCGTCGCCGAAGCCGGAGTTGTTGAACCGCTCGGTGAAGACGAACTTGAAGCTCTGGTGGTCGTCCGGGACCAGGACCAGGATGAGCACCACCGCGGCCGCGCCGGCCACGTGCCACCAGACCGAGACGTTCTGGAGTACGTCGATGACGCGGTGCCCGTAGATGTTGATCAGCCCGTGCAGGGCGAGGATCACCACGAAGAGCCCGAAGGTCTGGTGCGCGGTGCCGGCCCAGCCGTCGAAGAGCGCGGAGAGGGTGAGGTTGAGGAAGGTGGCGCAGCCGTAGTCGACCGAGGCGGTCACCGCCACCAGGCCGATCAGGTTGAGCCAGCCGGTGAACCAGCCGTGCACCGGCCGTCCCATGGTCGCGGCCCACCAGTAGATCCCGCCGGCGGTCGGGTAGGCCGAGACCAGCTCGGCCATGCAGAAGCCGATGATCAGGATGAACAGCGAGATCAGCGGCCAGCCCCAGGAGATGGCTACCGGACCGCCGTTGTTCCACGCCTGGCCGAAGGTGGTGAAGCAGCCGGCCAGGATCGAGATGATCGAGAACGAGATGGCGAAGTTGGAGAAGCCGCTCCACTTGCGGTGGAGTTCCTGCTTGTAGCCGAGTTCGGCGAGTCGTCGGGCGTCGTCGTCCATCGGTTGCTCGGCGGTCGGCGCGGGCGTCGTGGCCACTGCACACCTCCTCGAGGTGGATTCCCCGGTGCGAGTGGGCAAAGTGTGATCCCGTCGATCAAGCCGGTCAATACGACAGCCGTGGGAATCTCACGGCCGGCACGGCTAATTGCGTTGCCGCGCGAGACCGTTCCGGGGCATCCTTGAGCCCGTGACCAGGCCCGATCGCGACGGGCCACCGCCGGGCGCTCGGCAACGCCCGGTGCGCGGCGGCGCGCGGCGTCCACCTCTCTCTCACTGAAGTACGGCGGTTCGCCGTACCCCCGGACGCCCGCGCCGTCGCTCCTTCCGGAGCCGGCTCAGCTCAGGCGAACAGCAGCCCGGCCACCCAGAGCACGGCGATGACCAGGCCGGCCAGGAACTCGACAAGCATGGACAGCCCGGCCGCCTTGAGCGCCTGCACGGTGGCCGGCCAGGCGAGCTGGTTGCTGCCCAGCCGCAGCCGTTCGGCGCCCCAGATCCCGCCGATGAAGCCGATCGGCAGGCCGACCACCGGGATGACGAAGAAGCCGACCAGGCCGAGCAGCCCGCCGGCCAGCAGCGACGAGGCGGGCACGCCGGTCCGCTTCAGGTTCCGCCCCGGCCAGAGGTACTTGACCACGCCGCCGCCGACGGCGACCACGGTGGCGGCGGCCAGCACCGCCCAGCGGCCCGGCCCGGCGTCGCCGAAGAGCGCCCACACCAGCACGCCGCCCCAGCAGAGCGGCAGCGCCGGCAGCCCGGGCACCACCACCCCGGCCAGCCCGGCCAGGATGGCCAGCGCGGCCACCACCGACACCACCGCCTGCGAGTCGCTCAGGCTCACCGCGTCTCCTCCCCGGCGGCGCGGGTCTGCGCCCGCCCGGCGCGCTGTTCCGGCAGGTGGGCAGGGAACCCTTCGCCACCGGAGGCGTCCCGACGGGGCCCTGCCGCGGCGGCCAGCCGGGTGCGGATGTCGGCGGCGGGCATCGGGGCGCCGAACCAGCGGCCCTGCCCGGTGTCGCAGCGCAGCGACCGCAGCCGCTCGGCCTGCACCTCGGTCTCCACCGCCTCGGCGGTCACCCACAGCTCCAGCGCGTGGGCCAGCCGGACCAGCGCGTCCACGATCCGCTCGTCACGGTGGTCGGCGGCCGCGTCCGCCCCGTCGGCCCGGATCCCCTCGACGAACGGGCCGGCCAGCTTCAGGCACTGGATCGGCAGCCGCCGCAGGTACGCCAGGTTCGAGTAGCCGGTGCCGAAGTCGTCGACGGCCAGCCGGATCCCGAGGTCGGCGAGCTGGTGCAGGGCGCGCAGCGGCTCTCCTGCGGTGCCCATCACCGCGCTCTCGGTCAGCTCCAGTTGCAGCAGCTCGGCGGGGAGCCCGGTGCGCTGCAACGCCTCGGCGACGGTCTCCACGATGGCCGGGTCGTCGGCCTGCCGGGCGGCCAGGTTCACGCTGACCACCAGCCGCGCGTCCGGGTACGCCCGCCGCCAGCTCTCCGCGTCCCGGCACGCCTGCCGGAGCACCCAGGCGCCGAGCCGGACGATCAGGC
This sequence comes from Micromonospora sp. MH33, assembly GCF_003013775.1. Taxonomy (NCBI): domain Bacteria; kingdom Bacillati; phylum Actinomycetota; class Actinomycetes; order Micromonosporales; family Micromonosporaceae; genus Micromonospora; species Micromonospora sp. MH33. Next base: position 43,836 of record NZ_MUYZ01000008.1, on the reverse strand, counting down.
CGGTCTCCTCGGCCAGCCCGATGAACCGGTCCGGGCCGATCAGCCCCAGCTCCGGGTGCTGCCAGCGGACCAGCGCCTCCACCGCCACCATCGAGCCATCGAGCAGCGAGACGATCGGCTGGTAGTGCAGCACGAACTCGCCCCGGTCCAGCGCGACGGGCAGGTTGGCGGCCAGCGCGGAGCGGGCGATGTCGGCGGCGCTGCGCTCCGGGTCGTAGACCGCCCAGCGGCCCCGCCCCTCGGCCTTGGCCCAGTAGAGGGTGGTGTCGGCGGCCTTCATCAGGTCGGAGACGCTGGTTTCGGCGGCCGGGCACTCCACGATGCCGATGCTCGCCGACACGGCGAGCTGCTGGTCGCCGACGTGCACCGGGGCGGAGACCGCGGCCAGGGCCAGCTCGGCCACCTCCACCGCGTCGTCGAGGCCGCCGTCGGAGTCGACCAGGATGACGAACTCGTCGCCGCCCATCCGGGCCACCAGGTGGCCGCGGCCGGACACGCAGTCGGCCAGCCGCCGGGCGATCACCTTGAGCAGCCGGTCGCCGAGGTCATGGCCGAGGCTGTCGTTGATCGCCTTGAAGCCGTCCAGGTCGATGAAGCAGAGCCCGACCCGCTGCTCCGGCTCGGCGGTGTCGAAGACCTGGCCGAGCGTCTCGAAGAAGAGCGTCCGGTTGGGCAGGCCGGTCAGGGGGTCGTGCAGCGCCTGGAAGCGCAGCCGCTGCTGGAGCTGGTACCGCTCGGTGATGTCCTCGATCATCGCCACGGTGAACCGGGGGCGGCCGTCGTCGTGGCGGATCAGCGAGACGGCGAGGTCGGTCCAGACCACACTGCCGTCCTTGCGGTAGTAGCGCTTCTCCACCCGGGCGCTGTCCCGCTTGCCCTCGATCAGCTCCTGGTACAGCTCCCACATCCCGCCGGCGTCGTCGGGATGGAACAGCTCGGCCACGGTGAGTTCGCGCAGCTCGGTCGCCGTGTAGCCGAGCATGTCCGCGAACGACTGGTTGACCTCGATGATCCGCCCGTCCACCCCGGCGATGCCGATGCCGATGGCCGCCCCGGTGAACACCGCGCGGAACCGGGCCTCGCTGTCCCGCAGCGCCTGCTCCACCGCGTCCCGGGCCTGCCAGGCCGAACGGGCGATCCGCTCCTGCTGGCTGAACACCCGGTCGCGCAGCGCCCGGCTGAAGCCGGCGGCGAACGCGCCCTGCACGGCGGCGATCCGCTCCCGCAGCTCGGGCACCTCCACCCGGGTGGGCAGCACCCAGGACAGGAAGCGGTCGCCGAGCGCCTGCACCGACCAGTCGAGCACCCCGGGCTCGGTGAGGTGCGCCTCGACGAGGGCCCGCCCGACGTCCTCCGCCGGCTGGGCGGAGAACGCCGGGGCGAGCAGGGCCCGGCCGAGGCGGACGGTGTGCACCAGCAGCAGCCGTTCGGTCTCGGCCGCGCTCAACGGCACGAACGCGATGCGCCGCACCGCCCGGGCCCACTCGGCGGCGTACGCCGCGGCGCCCGGCCGGCTGACGTCGCTCCCGTCGGGGTCCGGGGCGCGCATGTCGGCTCAGCCGGCGGTGTGGTCGTACCGGGCGACGCCGCCGAACGCCCCGAACCGCTCGGGGTGCTCGTCCACGTCGGACGGCGAGTCGGGTCGCCAGAGCGGCATGTGCACGACCCCCGGTTCGAGGACCGTCCAGTCGCCGAAGTAGCCGGTGATCTCGGCCCGCGAGCGCAGCGTGATCTCGGTGGCAGTGCGCGCCGACAGCCGCTGCGCGTCGAGCATCTCCTGCGGCTGGTCCTCGAAGGTCGAGTGCGAGATGACCAGGAAGCTGCCGGGCGCCGCGGCGGCACGCAGGGTGGCGAGGATGTCGCCCGGCCGGTCCTCGTCGGGGACGAAGTGCACCACCCCGGCGAGCAGGATGCCGACCGGGCGGTCGAAGTCGATCAGGCCGCTGGCCCGGGCCTGGTCCAGGATCAGTTTCGGCTCCCGCAGGTCGGCCAGGATCGCGGTGGCCCGGTCGTTGCCGGCGAGCAGTTCCCGGCTGTGCGCCACGGCGACCGGGTCGATGTCGACGTACACGATCCGGGCCTCCGGGTTGGCCGCCTGGGCGACCTCGTGCACGTTGCCGACGGTGGGAATCCCCGAGCCGATGTCGAGGAACTGGTCGATGCCGGCGTCGAGCAGCACCCGGACGGCCCGGCGCAGGAACTCCCGCCCGGAGCGCATGGTGGCCGCCAGGTTCGGCGTCATGGCGGCGATCTGCTCGGCGAGCTGCCGGTCGATCTCGAAGTTGTGCGCGCCGCCGAGGAAGTAGTCGTAGACCCGGGCCGCGCTCGGCCGGCTCAGGTCGATCTCGGCGGGAAGTCCGTCCGGCGTCTGCATCGCTCGGTCCCCCCGGGTCGTCGCCGCGGGTGGCCCGGCAACCGGGCCGACCCCGCGGCATGGTGTGGTCCACACCACTCTATGCGCGCGCACCCAGGAACGGGATATCCACTGTCGACGGTTCCGGCCCGCCCGCCGTCAGGCGGGCGACTCCAGCAGCAGCGAGATGCCCTGTCCCACGCCGATGCACATGGTCGCCAGGGCCCGCCGCCCGCCCCGCCGGCGTAGCTCCAGCGCGGCGGTGAGGGCCAGCCGGGCGCCACTGGCGCCGAGCGGGTGGCCCAGCGCGATCGCCCCGCCGTTCGGGTTGACGTGCTCGGCGTCCTCGGGCAGGCCCAGCTCGCGCAGCACCGCCACCGACTGGGCGGCGAACGCCTCGTTCAGCTCGATCACATCGAGGTCGGCCAGGCCCAGGCCCTGCCGGTCGAGCAGCTTGCGGGTGGCCGGGATCGGCCCGATGCCCATGATCCGCGGCGGTACGCCGGCCGCCGCCGCCCCGGTCACCCGGGCGAGCGGCGTGAGGCCGTACCGCTCGACGGCCGCCGCGGAGGCGACCAGCAGGGCCACCGCGCCGTCGTTGACGCCGGAGGAGTTGCCGGCGGTCACCGTGCCGCCCTCGCGGAACGGGGTGGGCAGCGCGGCGAGCTTCGCAAGCGTGGTCTCCCGGGGGTGCTCGTCGACCTCGACCAGCTTCGTCTCCCGCCGGCCGGCCGGCACGGTCACCGGCATGATCTCCTCGGCCAGCCGGCCGTCGGCCTGCGCCTTGGCGGCGCGCTGCTGCGAGCGGAACGCGAACTCGTCCTGCGCGGCGCGGTCGACGCCGAAGTCCGCGGCGACGTTCTCCGCCGTCTCCGGCATCGAGTCGATGCCCCACCCCTTCTTCATCAGCGGGTTCACCAGCCGCCAGCCGATGGTGGTGTCGTACACCTCGGCGGCGCGCGCGAACGCGGCCGTGGCCTTCGGCATCACGAAGGGCGCCCGGCTCATGCTCTCCACCCCGCCGGCGACCAGCAGGTCGGCCTCCCCGGCCACGATCGCGCGGGCGGCCGTCGCGAGGGCGTCCAGGCCGGAGCCGCAGAGCCGGTTGACCGTGCTGCCCGGCACCTCCTCGGGCAGCCCGCCGAGCAGCGCGGCCATCCGGGCCACGTTGCGGTTGTCCTCACCGGCCTGGTTGGCGCAGCCCAGGATCACGTCGTCGGTGCGGGCCCAGTCCACCGAGGGGTGGCGGGCGACCAGCTCGCGGATCACGTGCGCGGCCAGGTCGTCGGGGCGGACCCCGGCGAGGGCGCCGGCGTACCGGCCGATCGGCGTGCGGACACCGGCCACGAGGTATGCGACGGTCATCGGCGCTCAGTCCTCCGGGGGGTGGGCGGGGGTGGCGGCGGGTCGCCCGCCGGGTCACGGGGACGCCCGGCGCCAGGATATCCGCGCCCGGAACGGATAGGTTGGCCGCATGGCCCGGGCCCAGTTCAGCGCAGAGACCGCCGGCGGCGGCGCGTTCGTCCGCCAGCCCAACCGGTTCACCGGTCGGGTCACCCCGCACTCCACCTCGCCCGAGGGCGGCGGCCCCGACGACCAGGGGCGCTGGCCGCTGGAGGCGGGCCGCTACCGGCTGATCTGGTGCCGGGCCTGCCCGTGGGCGCACCGGGCCCGGATCGTGCGCGGCCTGCTCGGCCTCGACGAGGTGATCTCGCTGGGCACGGTCGACCCCATCCGGGACGAGCGGGGCTGGCGGTTCAGCCTCGACCAGGACGGCTTCGACCCGGTGCTGGGCATCGGGTTCCTCAGCGAGGCGTACCTGGCCACCGACGCCGACTTCACCGGCCGGGTGACCGTGCCGGCGCTGGTCGACACGCTGACCGGCCGGGTGGTCACCAACGACTACCCGCAGCTCACCCTCGACTTCTCCACCGAGTGGCGGCGGTTCCACAAGCCGGGGGCGCCGGACCTCTACCCGGTCGAGCTGCGGCCGGAGATGGACGCGCTGATGGCGGAGATCCACCGGGACGTCAACAACGGCGTCTACCGGTGCGGCTTCGCCACCTCGCAGGAGGCGTACGACGAGGCGTACACGGCGCTCTTCGCCCGGCTGGACGCGCTGTCGGAGCGGCTCTCCGGGCAGCGCTACCTGATGGGCGAGCGGATCACCGAGGCCGACGTGCGGCTCTTCACCACGCTGGTCCGCTTCGATGTGGCGTACCACGGGCACTTCAAGTGCAACCGGCAGAAGCTCACCGAGATGCCGGTGCTCTGGGCGTACGCCCGGGACCTGTTCCAGACGCCGGGCTTCGGCGAGACGGTGGACTTCGACCACATCAAGCGGCACTACTACGCCACCCACGAGATGATCAACCCGACCCGGATCGTGCCGCTCGGTCCGGACCTGTCCGGCTGGACCACGCCGCACGGGCGTGGCTGACCCCGACGTCCTCCGGGCCGCCGCCGCGTCCGGCGCCGCCGGCTGCGTCGTGGCCGGGGCGGTCGCCGTGACGGTCGCCGTGGCCGCCGGTCCCGGTCCGGGCCTGACCGGGTACGTCAGCGAGGCCGGCGTCACCGACAGCGGGTACGCCGGGGCGTACCGGATCGGGGTCTTCGCCCTGGCGGCGGCGCTGCTGCTGCTCGCCGCGGCGCTCCCCCCGGCGCTGCGGACCGCGGCCGCGCTGCTGGTGGCCGGCGCCGCCGGCACGGCCCTCTCCGGGGCGGTGGCCTGCTCCACCGGCTGCCCGCTGCCGCCGTTCGAGGCCGCCACGGTGGCCGACCTGGTACACGGCGGCGCGAGCATCACGGCCACCGCCGCCGTGGTCTTCGCGATGCTGGCGCTGCTGCTCTCCCCCGCGACCGGCCGGTTGCTTCGCCGGGTGGCCGGGATCGGCGCGGCCCTGGCACTGCCGCTGTCCGCGGCGATCGGGCTGGCCATGCTGGCCGTCGGGCGTGGCGGCCTGGTCGGCGTGCTGGAGCGGTTCCTGCTGACCGTGGCCGCCGCCTGGGGCCTGGCCACCGCCGCCGTGCTCGGGCTAGGCCGGCGACAGCCACCGTCCGCCGCCAGGCCGGCCCCGACGGTCAGGGCTTGACGGCGAGCACGGGCCGGTCGGCGTCGAGCAGGATGCGCTGCGCGGCACTGCCCATGATCAGCTTGCCCACCGGCGAGCGGCGGCGCAGGCCGATCACGATCACCGAGGCATCGACCGCCTCGGCGACGCGCACGACCTCGTCGGCGAGGTCCCCGGCGTGCGCGTCCTGGCGGACCTCGACCGCGACGCCGGCCGCCGCGCCCCGCTCGACCATGGCGGCGACCGCGTCCGCGGCGGCCATCTCCGCGCTGACCGGCGCACCCTCCCGCGGCGTGTTGAGAAGCACCAGCCGCTCCCGGCGGCGTGCGGCCTCCGCGAGGCCCGCAGTGAAGGCGGCGTCCCCTTCGGGCGTGGGGACGTACGCGACGAGAACGGTCACACGAGCTCCTTGGTGTCGTGGGGTGCGGAGTCGGGGCGGGACGTGGGCCCCCGGCGGGCGAGGGCGGCCCGGACCGGCGGGAGCAGGGCGACGAGCAGGAACAGGGCGAGCAGGGTGCCCGAGATCGGCCGAGTGAGGAAGCCGGTCGCGTCCCCGTCGAAGATCAGCAGTGAGCGGCGCAGCGAGTCCTCCAGCAGCGAGCCCAGCACGAAGGCCAGCACCAGGGGGCCCGGGTCGAAGCCGAACTTCTTCATCAGGTACCCGAGGGCGCCGAAGACGATCACCAGCCCGATGTCGAAGACGTCGTTGTTGACCGTGTAGACGCCGACCAGCGTGATCAGGACCGTGATGGGCGCGAGGATTGTGGCCCGTACCCGCAGGATCTTCACGAACAGGCCGACCAGCGGGATGCTCATGATCAGCAACAGGATGTTGCCGATGTACATCGAGTTGACCACGCCCCAGAACAGCTCGGGCTCCTGGCTGACCAGCTGGGGGCCGGGGCTGACCCCCTGGATCAGCAGCGCCCCGAAGATGACCGCCATGGTCGCGTTGGCGGGGATGCCGAGGGTGAGCAGCGGGATAAAGGAGGACGTCGCGGCCGCGTTGTTCGCCGTCTCCGGGGCGGCAACCCCCTCGACGGCACCCTTGCCGAACCGCTCCGGGTTTCTGGAGCGCCGCTTCTCGAGCGCGTAGGCGGCCAGCGAGGCCAGGGTCGCACCGCCGCCGGGCAGGATACCCAGGATGAAGCCCAGGACGGAACCGCGTCCGATGGCCCCCGACGACTCGCGGAGGTCCGCGCGCGACGGCCACACGTTGGCTACCTTCGTCGGCGCGTGCACCGCCCGGTGGCGCTCCTCCAGGTTGTAGAGGATCTCGCCGAGGCCGAAGAGACCCATCGCGATCGGCACGAAGTCCAGGCCGTCGGCCAGCGACAGGTTCTCGAAGGTGAACCGCTCCGCGCCGGTGAAGCTGTCCCGGCCGACCGTGGCGAGCAGCAGGCCGACGCAGGCGGCGATCACGGCCTTGAGCCGTCCGCCGCTGCTCACGGTGGCCACCAGCAGGATGCCGAGCAGGGCCAGGGCCGTGTACTCGGGTGGACCGAAGTCCAGCGCGAAGCCGGCCACCACGGGCGCGACCAGCGTCAAGGCGATGATCGAGACGGTGCCGCCGATGAAGGAACCGACGGCCGCGACGCCGAGGGCAGTACCGGCCCGACCCTGCCGGGCCAGCGTGTGGCCGTCGAAGACGGTCACCACCGAGGACGCCTCGCCGGGCAGCCGGAGGAGCACCGAGGTGATGGTGCCGCCGTACTGGGCGCCGTAGAAGATGCCAGCGAGCATGATGATCGCGGTCACCGGCTCGATGCCGAAGGTGACCGGCAGCAGGATCGCGATGGTGGCCGCGGGACCGAGGCCGGGCAGGACGCCGACCAGCATGCCGATGACGACGCCGATCAGGCAGTACAGCAGGTTCGTCGGTTCGAGTACGACGCCGAAGCCGTCGAGCACGGGCGCGAAGTCCACGGGCCCTCCTAGAAGAGGTGCGGGATGGGAACGGAGAGGGCCGCGACAAAGGCGAGGTAGAACCCGACCACCACGCCGAGGCTCGCCAGGACGGAGGTCCGCCAGCCCTCCCGGCCGAGGAACCGCAGCCAGACAAAGGCGAGCAGGGCGGCGGGGATCTCGAAACCGATGGTCCCGATGACCGCGACGAAAACGACCATGGTGGCCAGGCCGCCGAGGACCAGCCAGCTCGCCCTGGAGAAGCGTTCCGCGTCCGTCGTCCGCCGGCCGGCGGCGAGCAGGCCGAGGCCGAGCACGACGAGCGCGGCGCTCACCAGTAGCGGCCAGGTGCCGGAGTCGGGGCTACGCACCGTCCCGAGTCCGAGGCGGGCGGAGCCGACCAACGCGGCGACACCGAGTGCGACGACGGCGGCAGCGGCGAGGACGTTGCTCAACGGCCCGGCCGCGGGCGGCCGGCCCTCGTGCTCGGCCTCCTCGACCCGGTGGATCGCCTCGTCGAGGCTGAGCTCTTCGAGGGGACGTTCCTCGTCCGTCTCCGCCCGGGTGGCCCCGGCGGCCGGGTGGCCGCCGGGGCTTCCCTGGGTCGGCACGCCGCCGTGGGCAGCGGTCACTTCGCTCCGCCGAGGTTGATGGAGTACTTCTCGACCACGCCGCGGTACTTGTCCAGGTTTCCGGCCCACTGCCTGCGCAGTTCCTCGCCGTCGGCCTCGTTCGGGGTGAGCTGGTTGTCCTCGTTGAACTTCTTGTACGCGTCGGCCTGGAACGCCTTCTGGAAGGCCTGACGGAGTCGGTCGACGACCTCCTTCGGCGTGCCCTTCGGAGCGAAGATCGCCCGCGACTGCTGCACCGGCACGTCGTGGCCCGCCTCCACGGCGGTCGGGGTGTCGGGCAGGTACGACGGCCGCTTCTCGGCGAAGGTGACGATCGGGGTCAGCTTGCCGGCCTGGATCTGCTCGATCGCCTCGCCCAGCTGGATCGAGCCGACGTCCACCTGGCCACCGAGGACCGCGGTCAGCGTGGGCGACCCGCCGTCGAACGGAACGGCCTTGGCGTTGATGTTGGCCTGCCTGAACAACAGCTCCTGGGAGAGCTGGCTGCCCGTGCCGACACCCGTGGTGCCGAAGGTGATCTGCCGCCCGGCCTTGGCCAGGTCGTCGACGGTCTTGAAGCCGGACTTCGGCGCCGTCACGAGTACGTAGTCGTCCTGGCTGATGCCGGTGACGATCTCGTACTCCGCGATGTCCGGCGCCTGGCCCTTGGCGACGGCCAGCGGCGTGATGTACGCGAGGCTGCCGTTGTACACCATCAGGGTGTGCCCGTCGGCCTTCTTGCCGGCCAACTCCTTGGCGGCGAGGGCGCCGTTCGCGCCGGGCTTGTTCTCCACCGTGACGGGCACACCGAGGTCGGCCTTGACCTGGTCGGCCAGTGCCCGGGCGATGAGGTCGGTGCTGCCGCCCGGGTCCTGCCCGACGAGAATCGTGATCGGGGAGTCCCCCGGGAACTTCGCCTCGTCACTGGATCCGCCGCCGACGTTGCCGCCGCAGGCGGCGAGCGAGAGGGCCAGGGCCATCCCGGCACCCGCCGTCGCCCACTGGCGCACGCGGTTGATGCTCATGTCGTTCTCCTCTTAGCAGAGCCATGTTTCAGCCGTGGGCGCTGTGAGTGGAGTCACGGACGCCTGGATGACGGCAGCGTAAGAACCTCGGCTCATGCCTGTCCAAATCCAATGGAGCATCAATTGATACCTTCTTGACATGGCGTTCACGCTGGAGCAACTTCGCGGTTTCGTGGCCGTCGCCGACGAGCTGCACTTCGGCCGTGCGGCCGCCCGGCTGCAGATGACGCAGCCTCCCCTGAGCCGCCAGATCCAGAAGCTGGAACGGGTGGTGGGTGCCCAGCTCCTGGAGCGGGACAACCGCCGGGTCACCCTCACGGCAGCGGGCGCGGCGTTCCTGGTCGAGGCCCGCCGCCTGCTCATTCTCGCCGACTCGGCACCTGAGCTGGCGCGGCGGGTGTCGTCCGGGGCCAGCGGTGTGGTCCGGATCGGGTTCACGGCCGCGTCGGCGTACGGGGTCCTCGGAGAGCTGCTGAACGGCCTGAGCCGGGAGCTGCCCGACGTCGCCGTCGACCTGACCGAGATGGTGACCCGCGAGCAGGTGACCGGCCTGCTCAAGGAGGAGGTCGACCTCGGGCTGGCCCGACCACCCTTCGACGAGGAGGCCTTCGGCTCTCGGCTGCTGCACCGGGAGGCGCTGCTCGTCGCCGCGCCCGCGGGTCACCGGCTGCTCGAGCTGGGCCGGCCGGCGGTGGCTGCGGACCTGGCGGGCGAGCCCGTCGTCATGCACTCGCCGACCAAGGCCAAGTACTTCTACGACCTGGTCGCGGGCGTCGTACCGATCGCCGCCGAGAACACCGTGCACACCGTGAGCCAGGTGCTCACCATGCTCTGGCTCGTGGCAGCAGGTCGTGGTGTCGCGTTCGTCCCCGCGTCCGCCGCACGCCTGCCCATCGAGGGAGTGGGGTTCGTCCGACTGGAGACACCCACACCCGAGCCTGTCGAGCTTCACCTGTTGTGGGCCAGAAGTTCGAAGAACCCGGCCCTGTGGCGGGCGCTGGCCGCGCTGGAGCCGCGGACCGCGTCCTGATACCTGGTGAGCATCGTTCGATGCGGAACGGCTCTTGGACATGCATCATGGCCGGTTCTTACCGTGATCGTGACCACCGTCCGCACCGCCGGCTGACGCCGGCGCGGACCCGGACCCGGACCCCAAGGACACGATCACCGTGACGCTGCTGCCCCCGGACGTTCTCGCTGACCGGCTGAAGTCGGGCCTGCTCTCGTTCCCGGTCACCCACTTCGACGCCGACCTGCAGTTCGACGAGGCCCGATACCGGGAGCACCTCGCGTGGCAGGCGAGCTTCGACGTGGCCGGCCTGTTCGCCGCGGGCGGCACGGGCGAGGGGTTCTCGCTGACCTCGGCCGAGATCGACCGCGTCGTGCGGGCCGCCGTTGACGAGGTGGCCGGAAAGGTTCCCGTCATCGCGCCGGCCACCGGCGGCACCGCCGTCGCCGTCGCCCAGGCCCAGGCCGCCCAGACCGCCGGCGCCGACGGTCTGCTGCTGTTCCCGCCGTACCTCACCGAGGCCAGCCAGCAGGGCCTGGTCGAGCACATCAGCGCCGTGTGCCGCGCGACCGACCTCGGCGTCATCGTCTACAGCCGCGCGAACGCGGTGCTCACCGACGCCACCGTGGCCGAGATCGCCGACCGCAACCCCAACCTGATCGGGCTCAAGGACGGAATCGGCGACATCGAGCAGATGACCCGGACCTACGCCCGGGTCGGCGACCGGCTGATCTACGTGGGTGGGCTGCCGACGGCCGAGACGTTCGCGCTGCCGCTGCTCCAGCTCGGGGTGAGCACGTACTCCTCCGCTCTGTACAACTTCCTGCCCGAGTTCGCGCTCCGGTTCTACGCCACCGTACGCGCTCAGGACCGCCCGGCGGTCTACCAGATGCTCACCGACTTCGTGATCCCGTACCTGGACATCCGGGACCGGGCCAAGGGATACGCGGTCTCCATCGTCAAGGCCGGCCTGACCGCGGTCGGCCGCGACGGCGGGCGCGTCCGGCCCCCGCTGGTGGACCTGACCGAGACCGAGCTCGCCGAGCTGACCACCCTGGTCGAGAAGATCTCCCTCACCCAGCTCCCGGCTCCGAGAGGACGGCGATGACCGGCCGCACCCCGACCGTTGCCCGCGTCGAGGCGGTGCCCGTCGCCGGGTACGACAGCATGCTGCTCAACCTCAGCGGCGCGCACGGGCCCTTCTTCACCCGCAACATCGCCGTCGTCACCGACAGCGAGGGGCGGGTCGGCGTCGGCGAGGTGCCGGGCGGCGAGGCGATCCGCCGGACCATCTCCGACGCCGGCGAGCTGCTCGTCGGGCAGCCGGTCGCCCGGTTCGGCCGGCTGCTGCGCGCGGTAGCCGAGCGGTTCGCCGACCGCGACGCCGGCGGGCGCGGGCTGCAGACCTTCGACCTGCGCACGACGGTCCACGCGGTGACCGCGCTGGAGTCGGCGCTGCTGGACCTGCTGGGTCAGCACCTGGGCGTCCCGGTGGCGGAGCTCCTCGGCGACGGGCAGCAGCGCGACACCGTGCCGATGCTCGGTTACCTCTTCTACATCGGTGACCGCCGCCGCACCGACCTGCCCTACCTGGCGGAGGCGGCACCGGCCGACGACTGGGAACGGCTGCGCCGCGAACCGGCACTGACTCCCGACGCGATCGTGGCGCTCGCCGAGGCGGCACAGGCGCGCTACGGGTTCACCGACTTCAAGCTCAAGGGCGGCGTGCTGGCCGGCGAGCAGGAGATCACCGCGGTCCGCGCTCTCGCCCGGCGGTTCCCGGACGCCCGCATCACGCTCGATCCGAACGGCGGCTGGCTGCTGGCCGAGGCCGTCGAACTCTGCCGAGACCTGGCCGGGGTGCTCACGTACGCCGAGGACCCGGTCGGCGCCGAGGGCGGGTTCTCCGGGCGCGAGGTCATGGCGGAGTTCCGGCGGGCCACGGGGTTGCCGACGGCCACCAACATGATCGCGACGGACTGGCGGCAGATGGCCCACGCGGTCCGGTCGAACGCGGTCGACATCCCCCTCGCCGATCCGCACTTCTGGACGATGCGCGGCTCGGTCCGGGTCGCCCAGCTGTGCCACGACTTCGGCCTCACCTGGGGTTCGCACTCCAACAACCACTTCGACATCTCGCTGGCGATGTTCACCCACGTGGGCGCGGCCGCGCCCGGCGAGATCACCGCCCTGGACACGCACTGGATCTGGCAGGACGGGCAGGCGCTCACCCGTGCGCCGCTGTCGATCCGGGACGGGCGGATCGCCGTCCCGACCGCGCCCGGACTGGGCGTCGAGCTGGACCGCGACGCCCTGGCCGCGGCGCACGAGCTGTACCTGGAGCACGGCCTCGGCGCCCGGGACGACGCCGTGGCGATGCGGTACCTCGTGCCCGACTGGGCGTTCGACCCCAAGCGACCCTGCCTGGTCCGCTGACCCGCTGTTCCCTGACGAAGGAGAGACATGACCACCGCCCCCGCAGTCCTCGACCGGATCGAGTCGGTGACCCTGTCGTCCGTCACCCTCCCGCTGCCCACCGGGATCAGCGACGCGAAGGTGCTCACCGGCCGGCAGCGGCCGATGACGGAGGTCGCGTTCCTCTTCGCCGAGATCCGCACCGAGGCCGGTCTCGAGGGCGTCGGCTTCAGCTACTCCAAGCGCGCCGGCGGCCCGGCGCAGTTCGCGCACGCCCGGGAGGTCGCCCCGGACCTGATCGGCGAGGACCCGAGCGACATCGGCCGGCTGTGGACGAAGCTGGTCTGGTCCGGCGCGTCGGTGGGGCGCAGCGGCGCGTCCACCCAGGCGCTCGCCGCGATCGACGTCGCGCTCTGGGACCTCAAGGCCAAGCGCGCCGGGCTGCCGCTGGCGAAGCTGCTGGGCGCGCACCGCGACTCGGTCCGTTGCTACAACACCTCGGGCGGCTTCCTGCACGACTCGATCGGGCAGGTGCTGGAGAACGCCACCCGCACCCTCGAATCGGGCGTCGGAGGCATCAAGATCAAGGTCGGTCAGCCGGACTCGGCGGAGGACCTGCGCCGGGTACGCAAGGTGCGGGAGCACCTCGGTGACGCCGTCCCGTTCATGGTGGACGCCAACCAGCAGTGGGACCGGCCGACCGCCATGCGGGTGGGCCGGGCGCTGGAGGAGTTCGGCCTGGTCTGGATCGAGGAGCCGCTGGACGCGTACGACGCGGAGGGGCACGCCCAGCTCGCCCGGTCGCTGGACACCGCGGTCGCGACGGGAGAGATGCTGACCAGCGTCGCGGAGCACTACGAGCTGATCCGGGCCGGCGCGGTGGACATCCTGCAGCCGGACGCCCCCCGGATCGGCGGCATCACCCAGTTCCTCAAGCTCGCCACCCTGGCCGACCACAGCAACCTGCAACTGGCGCCGCACTTCGCGATGGAGATCCACGTGCACCTGGCGGCCGCCTACCCGCACGAGCCGTGGGTGGAGCACTTCGACTGGCTGTACCCGCTGTTCAACGAGCGCCTGGAGACCCGCGGCGGGCGCATGTTCATCTCGGACCGCCCCGGTCTCGGCATCACCCTGAGCGATCAGGCCCGCGCCTGGACCGTCGACCGCGTCCACGTCGACGCGACCCGCTGAGCCACAAAATGGAGGTACCCCGCATGTCCGACGTCGTGAGCATCGCCCCCCGGACCGGCCAGGCGGTCGAGGTCGTCGCCCGGGAGACGACCACCGAGGAGGTGGACCGGCTCTGCTCGGCGGCGCAAGCCGCCGCCGGCGGGCTGGAGGCGCTGGGCCGTGACGGGCGGGCGGCACTGCTGCGCGCCCTGGCCGACGCGCTGGAGGACCGGCGGGAGGACGTCGTCGCCGTCGCCGACCGGGAGACGGCGCTCGGACCGGTGAGGCTGAACGGTGAGCTGACCCGCACCTCCTACCAGCTCCGCCTGTTCGCCGAGGTCCTGGACGAGGGCAGCTACGTCGAGGCGGCGATCGACCACGCCGGGGACACCCCGATGGGTCCCCGCCCCGACCTGCGCCGGATGCTCGTCCCGATCGGCCCGGTCGCGGTCTTCGGCGCCAGCAACTTCCCGCTGGCCTTCTCCGTGCCCGGCGGCGACACCGCCTCGGCGCTCGCGGCCGGCTGCCCGGTCGTCGTCAAGGCGCACGGGTCCCACCCCGCGACGTCGCAGGTCGTGTTCGACATCCTGGCGGCGGCGGCGGAGAAGGCCGGTGCCCCGGCCGGCACGTTGGGCGTCGTCCACGGCGTCCAGGCCGGCGCCGACCTCGTCGCCCACCCGGCGATCCGCGCCGTCGGTTTCACCGGCTCGGTCACCGGCGGGCGGGCGCTGCTGCAGATCATCGAACAGCGTCCGGACCCCGTGCCGTTCTTCGGTGAGCTCAGCAGCCTCAATCCGGTCGTCGTGACGCCGCAGGCCGCCGCCGAGCGCGGCGCGACGATCGGGACCGAACTCGTCGGCTCCTTCACCCTCGGCGGCGGCCAGTTCTGCACCAAGCCCGGGCTGGTGTTCGTGCCGACCGGTGCCGACGGCGACGGGGTGGTCGAGGCGATGGCCGCGGCGGTCCGGGAGGCCGGAGCACCGGTGCTGCTCAACGAGGGCATCGCCACCGCGTACGGGCGCACCGCCGGTCGGCTCGCCGACGCCGACGGCGTCGAGGTGCTGGCCAGCGGCGCGCAGCCGACGGGAGCCGGCTTCCAGGCCGCGCCGCTCCTCCTCACCACGGCGGCTGCCGACCTGCCCCACGAAGTCACCGAGGAGTGCTTCGGGCCGCTGTCGGTCGTGGCCCGCTACGACGGCACGGCAGACCTGTTCGGGGCGCTGGCGGAGATGCCCTCGTCGCTGACCGCCACCGTGCTGCGCGGGCAGGGCGAGACGGAGCTGCCGCTGGCGGTCTCCGCGAAGCTGCGTCCGCGGGCCGGCCGGATGATCTACGACGCCTACCCCACGGGCGTGGCCGTCTCCTGGGCCCAGCACCACGGCGGACCGTGGCCGTCGACCAACTCCCAGCACACCTCGGTGGGCACCACCGCGATCCGGCGCTTCCTGCGTCCGGTCACCTGGCAGGGGGCACCCGCCGACCTGCTCCCGCCCGAGCTGACCGACGACTACCGCGGCATCCCGCGGCGTGTCGACGGTGTCCTGGAGCTGCCGCGATGACCATGCGGTGCACGCCACCGGGGCGGCCCGCGGACACCGCGCCCGCCGCCGTGGCGTGAACCGCGCGGCGGCGGGTTCGGCCCGGTGAACGGGGTCATCGGCGGCTTCGCCGCCCTGGTCGCGGTGATCGCCGTCGGCTGGATCGTCGGCAGGACGGGCGCGCTGGGCGCCGACGCCGGTGGCGTGCTGTCGCGGCTGTCCTACTTCGTGGCGACGCCGGCCCTGCTGCTGCTCACGCTCGCGAGGGCGGATCCGGCGGCGCTCCTGTCGGCGGCCCTCGTGGCGACCGCCGGTAGCGCGGTACTCAGCGCGCTGCTATACGTGGCGCTGGCCCGGTGGCGCTGGCGCCTGTCGCCGGCCGAGCTGACGGTCGGCGCCCTCACCTCGTCGTACGTCAACGCGGGCAACCTGGGCGTCCCCATCTCGGTGTACGCCCTCGGCGACGCGTCCTTCGTGGCCCCGGTGCTGCTGTTCCAGGTGCTGGTGATGGCACCGGTCGGGCTGGCCGTGCTGGCCGGCTCGCGCACCGCGGGCGACGCCCCGCCCCGCTGGCGGCTGCTCACCCAGCCGCTCCGCACACCGGTCGTGGTGGGCTGCGGTCTGGGCGTGCTCGTCGCGGCCACCGGCGTGGACCTGCCGCCGCTGGTACGGGAGCCGGTCGAGCTCACCGCCGCGCTCGCGGTACCCGCGGCGTTGCTGGCGTACGGCATGAGCCTGCACGGCGCACCACGCCCGGCGTCCGGCGACGGCGCCCGCCGGGTGTGGCTGGCCGTGGCGCTCAAGACCCTCGCCCAGCCGGCACTGGCCTACGCACTCGGTCGCTGGGTCGCCGGGCTCTCGGGGGTGGCGCTGCTCGCGGTCACCGTCACCTCGGCCCTGCCGACCGCGCAGAACGTGTTCGTCTACGCCGTGTCCTACGACCGGAGCACCCTGCTGGCGCGGGACGTCATCCTGCTCACCACCGTCCTGTCCGCTCCCGTGCTCGTCGGCATCGCCGTGCTGCTCGGCTGACGCGATGTCGCGGCGGTATCCAGCCATGCCCGGCCGGACTTGGACAGGCATCGTCGTGGCTCCTAGCGTGGCACCGTGATCATGTCGAGGAACGCCGGAGCGAGGACCGGGTCACCGTGTCGACGAGGCCCGACGGCAGTGACGGCGCGGTGACCGCGGACCTCGTCGGCCGGCTGGGGCAGATCGTCGGCCCCGCCGGCCTGATCAGCGACCCGGGCGGCATGGCCGGCCACCTCACCGACTGGCGCAACGCGTACTCCGGAACCGCCGCGGCCGTCGTGCGGCCGGGCGACACCGGGGAGGTGGCCGCGGTCGTCGCCCTGTGCCGCGAGGCGGGCGTCGCGGTGGTCCCGCAGGGCGGCAACACGGGGCTCTGTGGCGGCGCCGTCCCGGACTCCTCGGGCCGTCAGGTGGTGCTCTCCCTCATCCGCATGCGGCGCATCCGGGACCTCGACGTCGCCAACCAGACGATCACCGTGGAGGCCGGCGCGGTCCTGCAGTCGGTCCAGGAGGCCGCGGCGGCCGCCGGCCGGCTCTTCCCGCTCTCCCTCGGCGCGGAGGGAAGCTGCACGATCGGTGGCAACCTCGCGACCAATGCCGGCGGCACCGCGGTGCTCCGCTACGGGACGATGCGCGACCTGACCCTCGGCCTGGAGGTCGTGCTCCCCGACGGGCGGATCTGGAACGGGCTCCGCGGCCTGCGGAAGGACAACACCGGCTACGACCTCAAGCAGCTGTTCATCGGCGCGGAGGGCACCCTCGGAGTCATCACCGCCGCCGTTCTGAAGCTCTTTCCCGCCGTCCGCAGCCGCGCGACGGCGTGGGCGGCCCTGCCGGGTCCGCAGGGCGCGGTGGACCTGATCGGGGTCCTCCGGGAGATCGCGGGCGACCGGCTGACCGGCTTCGAGATCATGTCCCGGCAGAGCGTGGAGTTCGTGCTGCGCCACTCGTCGGGCGCGCGGGACCCGTTCGGCGACCAGCACCCCTGGTACGCGCTCGTGGAGCTGAGCGACACGCTCCCCCACGCCGGCCTCGACGAGGTGATCGAGGCGGCGCTGGGCGAGGCGTTCGACCGCGGTGCGGTGCGGGACGCCGTGATCGCCTCCGGCTCGGCGCAGGCCACCGCCCTGTGGGCGCTGCGCGAAGGGATTTCCGAGGCGCAGAACCACGAGGGCCCCAGCCTCAAGCACGACGTCACGGTGCCGGTGAGTCGCATCCCGGCGTTCGTGGAACGCACCGACCGGGCCCTGCGGGAGGCCGTCCCGGGCATCCGGATCGTGACGTACGGACATGTCGGCGACGGCAACCTCCACTACAACCTCAGCAAGCCGGTGGGCAGCGATGACGAGGAGTTCCTGGTGCGGGCCGAAGCCCTCGCTCGCCTCGTCTACGACTCGACACACGCGTTCCACGGCAGCATCAGCGCCGAGCACGGACTCGGGCAGTCGAAGCGAGAGATCATCGCCTACTACGCGGACAGTCACGGGCTGGACCTGATGCGGGGGCTCAAGCAGCTGTTCGATCCGCGGGGGCTGATGAATCCCGGCAAGGTGCTGCCGGGCTTGTAAGGAGCGTCACCTCGGTCGATCCTTCCACCTGGGAGCTGGCCGGGAGTAGCCTCGGCAGGCGATGACCAACGTCTGGCACCTCACCGTGCGCCTGTATGTCGACCTCCGACTGCAGGCCAGCGGCGTCTGTCCGGCGCAGCCGCTCTCCTGACGCTGCCCCGTTCACCCCACCAGACCTTGGACAGATCCCCATGGCTTCCGCCCTGCGCAAGTTCCCCTTCTCCGTGCAGATCCTGCTCGGCCTCGTCCTCGGCGTGGCGCTCGGCTTCCTCGCCCGCGCCAACGACCTCGCCTGGCTGACCAGCACCCTCGACACCGTCGGCGGCCTCTTCGTCCAGCTGCTCAAGCTGGCCGTGCCGCCGCTGGTCTTCACCGCCATCGTGGTCAGCGTGGTCAGCCTGCGCGGCGTGGCCAACGCCGCCCGGCTGGCGCTCAAGACGCTGCTCTGGTTCGGCATCACCGCGCTGATCGCGGTAAGCATCGGCATCGGCCTCGGCCTGCTCACCAATCCGGGCAAGGGCGTCACCCTCGACCTGTCCGGCGCCACCGCGCCGAAGAGGACCGGCTCCTGGACCGACTTCCTCACCGGCATCGTGCCGACCAACCCGGTCGGCGCGTTCGTCGAGGGCAACGTCCTCCAGATCGTCTTCCTCGCCCTGGTGGTCGGCGCCGCCGCGCTGCTCATCGGCGAGGCCGCCGAGCCGTTCGTGACCCTCAACCGCTCGGTGCTGGCCATCGTGCAGAAGGCGCTCTGGTGGGTCATCCGGCTCGCCCCCATCGGCACCCTCGGCCTGATCGGCAACGCCGTCGCCTCGTACGGCTGGGACCTGCTGGCCCCGCTTGCCAAGTTCACCACCGCCGTCTACGTCGGCTGCGCCATCGTGCTGTTCGTGGTCTACCCGCTGGTGCTGGTGGCCGCCGGCCGGCTCAACCCGCTGCGCTTCTTCGCCGGCGCC
Source organism: Micromonospora sp. MH33 (assembly GCF_003013775.1). Classification (NCBI taxonomy): domain Bacteria; kingdom Bacillati; phylum Actinomycetota; class Actinomycetes; order Micromonosporales; family Micromonosporaceae; genus Micromonospora; species Micromonospora sp. MH33. The sequence continues at coordinate 25,180 of NZ_MUYZ01000008.1, read as the reverse complement.
TGGCCCGCCATCGAGCTGGCCTTCGTGTCCCGCTCCTCGGTGGGCACCATGCCGGTGACCCAGCGCTCGGTCGAGCGCCTCGGCGTCCCCCGCGAGTACGCCTCCTTCGCCGTGCCGTTCGGCGCCACCACGAAGATGGACGGCTGCGCCGCCATCTACCCGGCCCTCGCCGCGATCTTCGTGGCGCAGGTCTTCGGGGTGCACCTGGGCGTCACCGACTACCTGCTGATCGCCTTCGTCTCGGTGGTCGGCTCGGCCGCCACTGCGGGCCTGACCGGCGCCATCGTCATGCTCACCCTGACCCTGAGCACGCTGGGCCTGCCGCTGGCCGGCGCCGGCCTGCTGCTGGCCATCGACCCGATCCTGGACATGATCCGCACCGCCACCAACGTGGCCGGCCAGGCCCTGGTGCCGACCGTCGTGGCCGCCCGCGAGGGCACCCTCGACCGGACCGCGTACGACTCGGCCGGCAAGCGCGACCTGGTCGACGCTGTCGACGCTCCGGAGAGCGAGCGGCTCACCCCGGTAGCCGCCTGAGCACATCGTTTCCCGAGGGGGGAGGGTTTCGGCCCTCCCCCCGCCGCGTCGAAGGATGACCACATGAGCGCCCTGTTCACCCCGCTGACCCTGCGCGGCGTCACCCTGCCCAACCGGGTGGCGCTCGCCCCGATGTGCCAGTACAGCGCCGGCCCGGACGGCCTGCCCACCGACTGGCACCGCGTCCACCTCGGCTCCCGCGCGGTCGGGGGCGCCGGGCTGATCATCACCGAGGCGACCGCCGTGGTGCCCGAGGGCCGGATCAGCCCGCAGGACACCGGGCTGTGGTCCGACGCGCACGTCGGGGCGTGGCGACCCATCACCGCGTTCATCGCCGCCCAGGGTTCGGTGCCGGCCGTGCAGCTCGCGCACGCCGGGTTCAAGGCATCGACGTACCGGCCGTGGGCCGGGCACCGGGGCGGCGAGCCGGACGCCGAGGGCGGTTGGACCCCGGTCGGCCCCGGCGCCGAGCCGTTCCTGCCGGACTACCGCACGCCGGCCGCGCTGGACGAGGCCGGCATCGCGGGGGTGGTCGAGGCGTTCGCCGCCGCCGCCCGCCGGGCCCTCGACGCCGGCTTCGCCGCCGTGGAGATCCACGCCGCGCACGGCTACCTGCTGCACGAGTTCCTCTCCCCGCTCACCAACCACCGGACCGACGGCTACGGCGGCGACCGGGCCGGCCGGATGCGGCTGACCCTGGAGGTGGCCCGCGCGGTCCGCGCCACGGTCGGCGAGGGCGTGCCGGTGCTCACCCGGATCTCCGCCACCGACTGGGTGGACGGCGGCTGGACCGTCGAGGACAGCGTGGTCCTCGCCGGCGAGCTGGCCGCCGCCGGCGTGGACCTGGTGGACGCCTCCTCCGGTGGCGCCTCCGCCGCGGCGAGCATCCCGATCGGTCCCGGCTACCAGGTGCCCCTGGCCGCCCGGATCCGCCGAGACGCGGGCGTGCTGACCGGCGCCGTCGGCCTGATCGTCGAGCCCGAGCAGGCCGAGCAGATCGTCGCCGGCGGCGAGGCCGACCTGGTCCTCCTGGGCCGCGAACTCCTCCGGGACCCCTACTGGCCCCACCGCGCCGCCGCCAAACTGACCCCCGCCCCCGCCTGGCCCAACCAGTACACCCGCGCCTTCTAAGCCCACTCGCGGAGAACCTCAGCCCGCCAGGTGGCCCCAGCGGGATTCCAGGTCGTGCCACGGTCCCTGGGCGGCCACCGTGCCGTCGACCAGGACCACCACGTGGTCCGCGCGGACCAGCGCGGCCCGCTTCGCGGTCGAGCCGACCACCGTCACCCCGTGCTCGCGCAGTGCGGCCCAGAGCGCCAGCTCCGTCGTCACGTCCAGCGCGGACGAGACGTCGTCGGCGACCAGCAGCTCGGTACGCGGCGCGAGCGCCCGGGCCAGCGCCAGCCGCTGGAGCTGCCCACCGGACAGCCGGGTGCCCTTGTGTCCGATGAGCAACCCCAGCCCGCCCCCGGCCGCCGCCAGGTCGTGGTCCAGCTGGGCGGTCGACACCGCGTCGGCGGCGTCCACCTGGTGCCCGAGCGCGATGTTGTCGGCCACCGTGCCGGAGAGCACCCGGGGCAGCTGCCCCACGTACCCGACCTGGTTGGGGCGGAGGAACAGCTCCGGCTCCGTGACCGGCTCGCCGTTCCAGCGCAGCGTGCCGACGTGGTGCACGATCCCGGCGAGGGCCCGCAGCAGCGACGACTTCCCCGCGCCGACCGGCCCGACCACCAGCACCAACTGCCCGCGTTCGACCGTCAGGTCGACGTCCCGGACGGCCAGGGTGCCGTCGGAGTGCAGCGCGCCGAAGCCGGTCAGCTCCAGCCGGCGCAGCGGGTGCCGGGGCGGCGGTTCCGGCGCCGGGGCGGTGCCGGCGGCCAGGTCCAGCCCGGGCACCGCGGCCGAATAGGTGGCCTCCCTGGTCATCGCCACGGTCCGCCTGGTCCACACCCGGGCCGACGGGTAGTGCGAGACCAGCGACGCGGTGGTCCAGGCGAACCAGCGGGCCGCCCCGAGGGTGGAGACCGCGACCAGGGTGGCCCCGGCGGAGAGCCCGCCGGCCAGGTAGAGCGCCCAGGCGCCGATCGGCAGCAGGCCGCTGGCCAGCGACGGGGTGGACCGGGCCCACACCTGCATGGCGATCTCCCGGCGCTGCCGGTCGCTGCGCACGGTGTCCAGCTTCGCGAGGTGGTCCAGCACCGGGCGGGTGGCGCCGGCGAGCTTCACCGTCCGGGCCGCGGAGAGCGAGGAAACCAGGGCGGTGGCGAAGGCGGCGCGGGCCTTGACGGTGCCGCCGGCGGTGCGTTCCAGCCGGGGCCCGAACAGGGTGGCCGCCAGCCCGGAGACCACCATCGTCCCGACGAAGAACAGCGCGGGTACGAAGCTGCCGGTCACCAGGGTCATGGTGATCACGATGGCCAGCGAGATGAACTGGTCCATCAGGTTGTCGGCGAGCTGCACCACCCGGTCGGTGTCGCCGCCCTGGGCCACCACCTCGGCCGGGGTGTGCCCGCTGACCCGGCGCGCCCCGGTCTGCCCGTGCACCAGCCGCGCGCTGATCCGCAGCATCTGCCGGATCCACCACTGCGGGAACCACAGGTTCGTCAGGTACGGCAGCGGCAGCACCACCAGCAGCGCGGCGACGATGCCCAGCGCCGGCAGCCACGGGTCTCCCCCGCCGACCACCTCGGCCCAGAGCCAGGGCAGCACCGAACCGTCCAGCCCGAGCAGGGTCATCACGATGAACAGGCAGACGGAGACCAGCCCGTACCGCGGGTCGTTGGTGCCCAGCCGGAGGATCTCCCGCAGGGTCCGCGCGGGCGGTGGGGCCGGCAGCGGCGGCGGGTCGGTACGCGGCACCGCGACCTGGCGCGGCAGGGTGGCCGGCTCGGCCGGTCCGGCCGGCTCGTCGGGCCAGCCGTCGGGGCCGTCCAGCAGTTCCACCCCGCCGCGGCGGGCGGCGCCGGCACCCGCATAGGCGCTGGCATTGCTGGTGGCGAGCAGTTCGGCGAAGCGGGCCGACTCGCGCAGCGGGCCGGCCTCCAGCACCGCGCCGTCGGCCATCACGACGACCTCGTCGCAGCGGCGCACCGAGGAGAGCCGGTGCGCGATGACGATGCCGATCCGGTCGGTGAGCAGCCGTTCGGTGGCCTGGCGTACCCGGTTCTCGGTGACCGGGTCGAGCCGGGCGGTGGCCTCGTCGAGGATCACCACGTGCGGGTCGCGGACCAGGATCCGGGCGAACGCGACGAGCTGCTCCTGCCCGGCGGAGAGCACGTGCCCGCCCTCGCCGAGCCGGGTGTGCACCCCGTCGGGGAGTTCGGCGATCCAGCCGGCCAGCCCCAGCTCCTCCAGCGCCCGGGTGGCGTCGTCGAGCAGGTCGGGGTCGAAGAGCGCGACGTTCTCGGCGAGGGTGCCGGCCAGGATCTCGGTGCGCTGGGGCACCACGGCGATCCACCGGCGCAGCGCCTCGACGTCGAGTTCGGCCAGGTCGGTGTCGCCCAGGAAGACGGTGCGGGATGGCACGTCCACGGCCCGGGTGAGCACCTTGGCCAGCGTGGACTTGCCGGATCCGGTCCGGCCGACCAGGGCGTAGGACCGGCCGCGGGCGAAGGTGAGCGTGACGTCGCGCAGCGCCGGCCCGCGCTCGTCTCCGGTGGCCGGGTAGCGGAAGGTGAGCCCGCGGACGGTCAGGTCCCCGTCGACCGGGGCGGCGCCGCCGGTCGGCTCCTGCCGGGAGTCGGCGAGCAACTGCACCCGCGCCCACGCGCCGAGCGCCTGTTGCAGGTGCGGCACCCAGCGGGCGATGTGCTCGACGGTCGCGCCGAAGGCCAGGGCGAGCAGCCAGATCGCGGTGAGCCGGGCGGCGTCCACCCGGCCGGTGGCGAGCGCCCACGCACCGGCCAGGACCACGGCGGCGATGCCGACCCGGACGCCGCCGGCGGCCAGCGCGGTGACCCGGGCGGACAGCCGGAAGACCCGCCCGCCCCGGGCGATCACCTCGGCGGCCCGCCGGGCGTAGAGGCGCAGCACGTACGGGCGGGCCAGGCTCGTGCGCACGTCGTCCTGGCCGTGCACCGCCTCCTCCATCACGGCGGCCAGGTCGGACCAGGCCTCCTCCTCGACCATCCGGGCCGGGGCGATCCGGGCGGTGGGGCGGCGAAGGGCCACCCCGAGCAGCGCGGTGAGCAGGATCATCCCGACGCCGGCCGGCCACCAGACGACCAGCGCGCCGACCGTGGCGAGCATGCAGACGGCGACCCCCTGGACGAGCCGTACGCCGGTGTTCCGCATCTCGGCGGCGACCTGGTAGACGTCGTTGTCGATCCGGTCGAGCAGTTCGCCGACCGGGGTGGTCTCCAGGGTGGGCAGGTCCTGCCCGAGCGCGACCCGGCAGAGCCGGCGGCGGACGTCGGCGGACCAGTCGGCGGTGAGGCCGGCCATCAGCAGGCCGATGAGCAGGTCGGTGACCACGGCGGCGACCAGCGCCACGGCCAGCGCCGTGAACCAGCCGGGCGACCGGTGCACCAGCACCGGTCCGGCCAGCGCCGAGGCGGCCGCCTGGCCGCCGGCGCCGAGCACGATCAGCAGCAGGACGACCGCCATCCGGCGCGGTGCGGTGGCCCGGAGATCGCGGAGCAGGCGCATGGAAGGTCCTCCGGACTCGGGTCGGTGGGGGCGGTGCCCCCAGCCTCACCCGGCCGGCCCTGCCACTCAAACGATTTACCGCCGCGGCGTCACGTCTGGGCGACCCGGCGGACGATGCCGAGCAGCGCCTCCTGCACGTCCTCGATGGGCCGGTCGGGCTGGAAGACCAGCCAGTCCACGGCCACCACCAGCCCGACGCCGAACAGCGCCGAACTGGCCGTGCGCACGTCCAGGTCGGCGGGGAGGTCGCCGCTGGCCACCCCGGCGCGTACGGTCTCCGCGATCACCTCGATCGCCTCGCCGCGCAGCAGCCGCAGGGTCTGCTGCCACTCCCGGTTGGTCCGCCACATCTCCGAGAGCAGGAGCTGGGCGAAGGCCCGGTAGCGGCGGATGTACTCCAGCTCGGCGCGGACCAGCGCGGCGAGCGCCTCGCGCGGCGGCAGCCCGGCGACGGCGGCCCGGAAGTCGGCGGTCAGCAGGCCGATCCCGTGCCGCAGCAGCTCCTCGAAGAGGACCGTCTTGGACTCGAAGTTGTAGTAGACGGTCCCCTTCGCCACCCCGGCCCGGGCCGCGATGTCGTCCACCGTGGTGGCCGAGAAGCCCTGCTCGGCGATGAGCTCGACCGCCGCCACGAAGAGACGCTGGCGGGTGTCCTCCCGCCGGCGGGTCCGTCCGTCCGTCACCCGCCCATCCTCACATGGTCAGTTCGGGGTGCAGCTTGGCCGGGGTGAGCCGGCGGGAGCGGCGCGCCGCGCCGACGGTGAGCGCCATGGCGCCCACCCCGAAGGCGAGCAGCACCAGCGCCCCGGTGACCACCGGCCCGGCCGGCCCGCCGTTGATGGTGTGCCGCAGGCCGCCCACCACGTACGTCATCGGCAGCCAGGGGTGGATGGCCTGGAAGAAGCCGGGTGAGGTCTGCACCGGGTAGGTGCCGCCGGAGGAGGTGAGCTGGAGCATCAGCAGGGCCAGCGCGGCGAGCCGGCCGGCGGGGCCGAGCGCCACGCCGAGCAGTTGCATGATCGCGGTGAACGCCAGTGAGGTGAGCGCGAGCAGCCCGAAGGTGGCCGGCCCGTGCCGCGGGTCGAGGCCGAGGGCCAGGGTGACCACGGTGTAGAGCACCGCGACCTGGGCCAGCCCGATCGCCGCGGCGGGCAGCCAGCCGGCGAGCACGACCCGCCAGCCGGGCGCGCCGGACATCACGTGCCGGCGGTTCACCGGCCGCAGCAGCATGTACGTGATCATCGCGCCGACCCAGAGCGCCAGCGCCAGGAAGTACGGGGCGAAACCGACCCCGTACGAGCCGGCCGGGTGGTCGGAGTGGCGGATCAGCCCCACCGGGTCGCCGAGGATGTCGGAGCGGCTGTCCGCGTCGTCGTACCCGGGCAGCTTCTTCTCTCCGGCGGCGAGGCCGTCGGCGAGGTCGCCGGCGCCGCCCTCCAGCTTGGTCAGCCCGTCGGCGAGCCGGTTGCTGCCGCTGCTGAGCTGGGCCAGACCGCCGTCGAGCTGCCGGGCGCCGGTGGCGAGCCGGTAGAGGCCGCCGCGGAGCTGGTCGGCGCCGTCCGCGGCGTCGCCAAGCCCGTCGCGGAGCTTGGCGCTGCCCTGGGCCAGGGTGGTCAGGCCGCCGGCCAGCTGGTCGACCTTGGCCCGCGCCGAGGCGACGTCGTCAGCCAGGTGCGGCGCGGCGGCGGCCACCTCCCGGGCGGTCCGCGCGACCTCGGTCATCTGCTTCTTCAGCGCGGCGAGGTCGGTCTTGTCCAGCGCGGCGACCATGGCCCGGGCCGCGGTGACCGCCTGGTCGGCGGCCCTGCGGGCGGCGACCAGGTTCGGGTCGTCGGCGAGTTCCGGGTGCTCCTCGACCAGCGCGTCGAGCCGGTCGCGCACCTTCTCCGCCTGGCCGACCACCTCGTCCGCCCTGGCCGGCAGCGCGTCGAGGCCGCCGGCGAGCGCCTGCGCGCCCTCGGCGACCAGGGTGGCGGCCCGCTGGATGTCGGCGGCGTTCTTGCGGAGCAGCGGCTCGTACCTGTCCGCCGCGGCATCGACCTGCTTCGCGGCGGCGCGGGTCTCGGTGGCCGCCCGGTTGGCGCCGTCGGCGATCTGCGCCGCACCGGTGTAGAGCTGGTCCAGGCCGGTGGCGAGTTTGGTCGCGCCCTGCACCGAGGTGTTCAGCCCGCCGGCGAGCTGCCCGGCGCCGTCCTCGGCGGTGCCCAGCCCGTCGGCGAGCTGGCCGGCGCCCTGCTGGGAGGTGCCGAGCCCGTCGTGGATCTTCCCGGCGCCGTCCGCGGCCCGGCCGGTCTCGGCCTTGGCGTCGGTGAAGCCGATGAGCATCTTGTCGAAGTACGACGCGGCGGTGCTCTCCGCGGCGGCGGCCCGGATCTCGCTGAAGGCGGAGCGGGCCAGCAGCCCGGACAGGTAGTTGGTGGCGTCGTCGTTGACCACCTTCAGCTCGCCCCGGCGGGCCGGCCGGTCGGGCTCGGGACTGGCCGCCAGGGTGGCCGAGAAGTCCGCCGGGATGGAGAAGACCAGGTGGTAGCGGCCGTTCCGGAGCCCCTCGGTGGCGTCGGCCTGGTCGGTCACCGTCCAGCCGAACACCTTCCGGTCGAGCAGTTCGTCGGTGAGGTCGCGGCCGGCGTGCACCTCGCTGCCGTCGGTCGCCTTGGCGGGCCGGTCGGCGTTGACCAGGGCGACCGGGATCCGGTCGAGGTTCCCGTACGGGTCCCAGAAGGCGTAGAGGTAGAGGGCGCCGTAGAGCAGCGGGATGACGGTGAGGACGGCGAGCGCGGCGCGCGGCAGCCGGCCCCGGGTCATCCGGCGCAGCTCGAACAGCGCGAGTCGAACGACACTCATGCGGTCACCTCGGGGGTCAGGTCCGCCTCCACGGCGGCGCGGGGGGCGACGAGGGCGGGGCCGGGCAGGGCCGGGTCGCCGATCCGGTGGGTGATCGCGGCCGCGCCCGGCTCGACGGCGCGGGCGCTGGCGACCACGGCGTACCCCTGGTCGGCGAGGCGGGACAGGGCGGCCCAGATCCAGGCCCGCTCGGGCGGGTCGGCGCCGGTGTCCACGTCGTCGGCCACGATCAGGTTCGGGCCGCTGAGGCTGGCCAGCACGAGCCCGAGCACCTGCCGCTCGACGGGGGTGAGGTCGCGGCCGTACCGGTCGGGGTCGAGCGGGGCGTCGGTGAGGCCGGCCCCGGCGATCGCGGTGGCGAAGGCGTCGCGGCGGTAGGCCCGCCGGGCCCGCACGGCGGCGACCGGGACGAGCTGCCGGCGGCGGCGCGGCACCGGCCCGAGCAGCAGCAGCCGTTCCTGGATGTGCTCGGCGACGGTCAGCGTGGGGTCGGGCTCGTGCACCCCGGCGACCTGCCCGAGCGCGGCCGGGCCCCGGCGGCGCAGCTCCCCGTGGCTGTGCGGGAAACGCCCGGCCAGGGCGAGCAGCAGCGAGGTACGCCCGCTGCCCGGCGGGCCGGTGACGGCGTGCAGCTCGCCCGCCTCGGCGGTGAGGTCGACGTCCCGGTACACCCAGCCGCGGCGGGTCCGCAGCCCGAGTCCGTTGGCCTCGACGATCTTCATCGCATCCGTTCCCGACTTTAAACTGACTGGTCAGTACAAAAACATGCCCAGCATAGCGTCGGGTGTCCGGTTCGGCGCAACGTGAGGCGACGTGATCCCGGCCATGCGGCCGGGTCGCGGGCTTGGGAGAGCGGCTTAGAACAGCACGGTGGCGAGCGTGCCGACCGGGCGGAAGCCGCAGCGCTCGTAGACCCGGCGGGCGGGCAGGTTGAAGTCGTTGACGTAGAGGCTGACCGAGGGCGCCACGCGCTCCAGCGCGTCCCGCACCACCGCAGCCATCGCCGCGGTCGCGATGCCCCGGCCCCGCCACTCCGGCGCGACCCAGACCCCCTGCACCTGGGCGGTGCGCCGGGTCACCACGGCCAGCTCGGCCTTGAAGATCACCTTGCCGTCCGCGAACCGGGCGTAGGCCCGGCCCGCGCGGACCAGGTCGCCCACCCGCCGCCGGTAGCCGCGCCCGCCGTCCTCGGCCAGCGGCGACACCCCGACCTCCTCGGTGTACATCGCCACCGCCGCCGGGAAGAGCCGGTCGACCTCACCGCCGCGCACCCGGCGCACCTCGGGGTCGGGCGCCACGGCGGGCAGCGCGTCCGTGGCCAGCAGCGGCTGGTTCGGGCGTACGTCCCGGGCCGGTCCCCAGTAGGCGGAGAGGCGGTCCCAGAGCCCGAGCACCGCGTCGGCGCGGCCGATGATCGAGGAGCAGAGCCGCTCCTCGGCGCTCAACTGGTCGGCGAAGGCGGCCACCGCCGACTCCGAGGCGAGCACCGGGGTCAGGTTGCCGCCGAGCCAGCAGATCGACTCCAGGTTGCGGCGCGGACCGTAGCCGAGAATCCGCCCCTCGGCCCGCCACCAGGCCAGCCCGCGCGCCGCCACCCGCTCGGCGACCTGCGCGCCGGCGTAGGGGTCGAGGTCGAGCAGCCGTTCGACCGCGCGGCGCTCCGACTCCCCGAGTTGGCGTACCGGCACCGTGAGCACGGATACCAGCCTGCCAGATGCACCCGGGCCCGCGCGGGCCGACCTGAGGACGCCGGACGATCGGTGGTGAGTGGCGGCTCAGCCGACCGGAAGCGGTGCCGGATCCGGCACGGCGGGCCGGGTCCGGGCGGCCCAGCGCACCACCGGCGGCACCAGCGCCCCGTGCACCAGGAACAGCCCACCGAGCAGCAGCCACCCCGGCACGCCCCAGCCGATCGCCAGGGTGGTCACCACCACCGGGGCGACCATCGAGCCGAGCTGCATGCCCATCCCGTACGCGCCCTGGTACTGGCCCTGCGCGTGGGCCGGGGCGAGCCCGAACGAGATGCCCCAGCCGGCCGCCGCGTGCCACAACTCCCCCACGACGTGCACCAGCGCGCCGGCGAGCAGCAGCGGCACCGCCACCGCCACGGGCACGCCCCCGCCGGCCGCGAAGAGCGCGCAGGCGACGGCGATCACCGCGCCGGCCCGGCGGGCCGCCCGACCGGCCCCGGTCAGGTCCTCGGTGCCCCGTGAGGCGCGGACCTGGAAGAGCACCACCACCACGGTGTTGACCAGCAGGCAGGCGGAGATCAGCCAGCGCGGGGCGGTGGTGTGCCCGGCGATCCACAGCGGCAGGGCGATGTTGATGAGGCTGAAGTGCATCGACATCAGCCCGTCGAGCACGGTGAAGGCGAGGAACGGCCGGTCCCGCAGGGCGACGAGCCGCGGCCCGTGGGTGGGCGCCGGCACCGGCGGCACGGGTGGCAGCCGGAGCAGCACCGCCGCGGCCAACAGGTAGGTGGCGCAGTCGAGCAGGATCAGCGACACGTACGCGGTCCGGGTGTCGGCGGCCAGGCCGACGCCGGCCAGCACCGTGCCCACCGAGATCCCGACGTTGGTGACCGCCCGCAGGTAGGCCCGGGTACGCACCCGCTGGTCCGGGGGCACCGCGCCGGCGATCAGCGCGCCCCGGGCGCCCCTGGTCGCCGAGTCGGCGACCGCCATCAGCACCCCGACCGCCAGGAACCCGGCGAAGGAACGGACCGCCACCAGGGCGGCGGTGAACCCGGCGGAGGCCAGCAGCGCGGTGATCTGGAGGCCGCGGGGCCCGAGCCGGTCGGCCAGGTAGCCCATGGGCGTGCTGGTCACCAGGCTCACCAGCGCCGTGATGGTGAGCGCGAGGCCGACCTGGGTCACGGTGAGCCCGACCGAGCGGGTGAGGAAGAGCGCGCTGGCGGTGAGCCAGGTGCCCCGGCCGACGGTGTTGATCAGGGTGGAGAGGGCGAGGGTCCGCGAGGGGCCCGGTTCGGGAAGCAGGCGCACGCCGACACCCTAGCAAGACGTACGTACGGTTTGCGGACCCGTCCCACATCTTGACTTGTCGACGATGCATTGCCGATATATCGTTGATGCATCAGGGATAGCCCGACAGAAGGAGTTACCCGATGGGTTTCCACCGCCGGATGCACGCCGCGCACGACGAGATGCGGATGCGGGGCTTCGGCTTCCCGCCCGTACCCCCGGGCCCGCCGCCGTTCCCGCCCGGACCGTTCGGTCACGGGCACGGCCGGGGCGGGCGGGGCCGCGGACGCGGCCGCCGGCCGAACGTGCGCGGCGCCGTGCTGGCCCTGCTCACCGAGCGGCCGATGCACGGCTACGAGATGATCCAGGAGATCGACTCCCGGACCGGCGGGGCCTGGCGGCCCAGCCCCGGCTCGATCTACCCGACCCTGCAACTGCTGGAGGACGAGGGCGTCATCGCCGCCGCCGCGGACTCCGACGGCGGGCGCAAGCGGTTCGCCCTCACCGAGCAGGGGCGGACCGAGGCCACCGAGGCGGCGCAGACCCCGCCCTGGGGCGAGTTCGCCGAGCAGACCGTGAACAGCTGGCACGACATCCGCGACGCCGGCGCCCAGGCCATGAACGCGCTGCGGCAGGTGATGATGACCGGCACCGACGACCAGCGGGCGCGCGCCGCCCAGGTGCTCGACGAGACCCGGCGCAAGCTGTACGCCATCCTCGCCGAATCCGAGTGAGTCGCCGCGTGGCGTCCGCCGGCCGGGGTGGTCACGGGACCGCCACCCCGGCCGGCGCCGCCGTCAGCCGCTCCGACGTGCGGTGACCAGCAGGTACTCCCAGCGCATCACCCCGGCCTCGGTGTGCCGCCGGGCCAGGTCGGCGAGGTCCGCGTCGAGGGCGGCGACCCGCTCGGGGTCCCCGGCGTTCGCCCGGTACACCGCGATCGTCGGCCCGTAGTGGGCCTTGAAGTAGTCGCGGAACTCCTCCGGGGCGGCGAACCGGTCCACGGTGACCACCTCGCGGCGCAGCACGAGACCGGTGACCCGGTCACCGAGCAGGGCGCCGACGTGCTCCTCGTCCCCCCAGAGCGGCGGCGGCTGCGCGCCCGGCGGCGGTGCGGGCGCGTACGGCTTCATGGTGGCGAACAACTGCCCGATGAAGCCCTCCGGAGTCCAGTTGACCAGGCCGATCGTGCCGCCCGGCCGGCAGACCCGGACCAGTTCGTCGGCGGCAGCCCGGTGCCGGGGCGCGAACATCACCCCCACGCAGGACAGCACCCGGTCGAACTCGCCGTCGGCGTACGGCAGCGCCTCGGCGTCGGCCTGCTGCCAGTCCAGCGTCACCCCGCGCCGCGCCGCGAGACCCCGCCCGATCTCCAGCAGTTCCGGGGTCAGGTCGCTGGCCACCACGTCGGCCCCGGCCAGCGCCGCCGGAACGGCCGCGTTACCGGTGCCCGCGGCCACGTCCAGCACCCGGTCGCCCGGCCCCACGCCGGCCGCCCGGACCAGGGTGGCCCCCAACTCCGGGATGACCTCCGCGGCGACCGTGGCGTAGCTGCCGAGCGCCCACATCCGCCGGTGCCCGGCCTTCACGGCCCGGTCCTGCTCCACGTCGTCGATCATCATGAGCTCCTCCGTCTCGTCCTGAAAGGGACGGTAGGCAGCGGAGGAGCGGCCACCCAGTACGAGATGTGTACCGGTCCCGACAGGTTCCTGGCCCCGCCGTCGGCTCCGGCGTAGCGTCCCCGCCATGGGGGCCTCCTACCACCAGTTCTGCCCCGTCGCGAAGGCCATGGAGCTGCTCGACGAGCGCTGGACGCTGCTCGTGATCCGGGAACTGGTGAGCGGGTCCGAGCGCTTCAACGAGCTGCGCCGGGGCCTGCCGCGGATGTCGCCCACCCTGCTGTCCCGGCGGCTGCACCAGCTCGTCCGCGCCGGCGTGGTGGAGCGGCACGTCGACGGCGCCGACGTGCGGTACGTCCCGACGCAGGCCGGACGCGAGCTGCGGCCGGTGCTCGAGGCGCTCGGCGCCTGGGGGGTGCGCTGGATCGGCGAGCTGGGCGACGCCGACCTGGACCCGAAGCTCCTGCTCTGGGACATGCACCGGCACGTCGACCACGGCGCCGTACCGGCGGGGCGTACCGTCGTCCGCTTCCGCTTCCGGGACGTGCCGGCGGAGCTGCGCGACTGGTGGCTGGTCATCGCCACCGGGGAGGCCGACGTCTGCGACGTGGACCCCGGGCACGAGGTGTCCGTGACGGTGACCGCGAGCCTGCGCGCCCTGGTGCAGGTGTGGCTGGGCGACCTGGACTGGCCGGCGGCGCTGCGCAGCGGCGCGGTGGAGGTGGCCGGGCCGGAGGCGCTGCGGCGGGCGCTGCCCCGGTGGTTCACCCTCTCCGAGTTCGCCGCCGTGCCCCGGCCGGTGGCGCGGGCCTGAGACGACACGTGCGGCCGCCCCCACAGGGACGGCCGCACGTCGTCGGCGGACCGGTGCGTCAGTGCACGGTCACCGTGGCGCCCGGCACCAGGCCGCGCAGCTCCTCGGGGATCTCGGCGCCCATCTCGTCGGCGATCCGCAGCGCCTCCTCGATCAGCGTCTCCACGATCTGGCCCTCGGGCACGGTCTTGACGACCTGGCCCTTGACGAAGATCTGGCCCTTGCCGTTGCCGGAGGCGACGCCGAGGTCGGCCTCGCGGGCCTCGCCCGGGCCGTTCACCACGCAGCCCATGACGGCCACGCGCAGCGGCACCGGCAGCCCTTCCAGGCCGGCGGTGACCTCCTCGGCCAGCTTGTAGACGTCGACCTGGGCCCGGCCGCACGACGGGCAGGAGACGATCTCCAGGCCCCGCTCGCGCAGGCCCAGCGACTCCAGGATCGCGGCGCCGACCTTGATCTCCTCGACCGGCGGGGCGGAGAGCGAGACCCGGATGGTGTCGCCGATCCCCTCGGCCAGCAGCGCGCCGAACGCCACCGCGGACTTGATGGTGCCCTGGAAGGCCGGGCCGGCCTCGGTCACGCCCAGGTGCAGCGGGTAGTCGCACTTCTCGGCGAGCTGCCGGTAGGCCCGGATCATCACCACCGGGTCGTTGTGCTTGACCGAGATCTTGATGTCCCGGAAGCCGTGCTCCTCGAAGAGCGAGCACTCCCAGAGCGCCGACTCGACCAGCGCCTCGGCGGTGGCCTTGCCGTACTTGGCCAGCAGGCGCTTGTCCAGCGAGCCGGCGTTCACGCCGATCCGGATCGGCACGCCCGCGTCGCCGGCCGCCCTGGCGATCTCCTTGACCTTGTCGTCGAACTGCCGGATGTTGCCCGGGTTCACCCGGACCGCGGCGCAGCCGGCGTCGATCGCCGCGAAGACGTACTTCGGCTGGAAATGGATGTCGGCGATCACCGGGATCTGCGACTTCTTGGCGATCGCGGGCAGCGCCTCGACGTCGTCCTGGGAGGGCACGGCCACCCGGACGATCTGGCAGCCGGACGCGGTCAGCTCGGCGATCTGCTGGAGAGTGGCGTTCACGTCGGCGGTCAGGGTGGTGGTCATGGACTGCACCGAGACCGGCGCGCCCCCACCGACCGGCACCGAACCGACCATGATCTGGCGGCTGGCCCGGCGCGGGGCGAGCGGCGGCGGCGGTACGGGGGGCATACCGAGACTGACAGCGGTCACTTCAGGCACTCACCTTGAGAAGAGCGTGATCGGGTTGACGACGTCCGCGGTGACGGTCAGCAGCGTGAACGCGCCACCGATGAGGATCACCGCGTACGTGAGGGGCATGAGCTTGAGGTAGTCGACGCGGCCGGGGTCGGCCCGGCCGATCCGGGCGTAGAGCCAGGAGCGGACCCGCTCGAACCAGGCGATGGCGATGTGGCCGCCGTCCAGCGGGAGCAGCGGCAGCAGGTTGAACACGCCGATGAAGAAGTTCAGCGAGACGAAGAGCATGAAGAACACCAGCCAGGCGTTGTTCTCCACGGCCTCGCCGCCGAGCCGGCTGGCGCCGACCACGCTGATCGGGGTGTCCACGTCCCGCTCGCCGCCGGTGACGGCGGTCCACAGGGCGGGGACCTTCTGCGGGATCCGCTGCATGGCGTGCACGGTCTGCACCGCCATGTTGCCGGTGAAGTCGGCGGTGGCGCCGAACGCGGCGACCGGACCGTACTGGACCCGGGTGGGGGTGGTCGGCCGGAGCGCGACGCCGAGGGCGGAGACCGCCGAGGTGGCGCCCTTGGGGTCACCCAGCGGCGGGCGCTGCACGGCGGCCAGGTCGACGGTGGCGGTGCCCGGCTTGTCGTCGCGGACGTAGTCGACGGTGGCCGTGCCGGGCGGGGTGGCCCGGACCACGTCCAGCATGTCGCCCCACGTGGAGACCGGCCTGCCGTTCACCGAGGTGATCCGGTCGCCGTCCTGGAGCTGGGCCTTCGCGGCCGGGCTGGCCGGGTCGCCGGTCTGGCAGGCCCGGGCGGCGTTCTCCACGACCACGCACGGGGCCAGGGCGATCACGGCCGGCTCGGCCTTGAAGCCGTCCTCCGTGTTCGGGAACTTCGGGTTGGGCAGGCCGGCGGAGACCGCGAGGATCCAGAGGGTCACCAGGGCCAGGGCGAAGTGGGTGATCGAGCCCGCGGACATCACGATCGTCCGCTTCCAGACCGGGTAGCGCCACATGACGCGCTTCTCGTCGCCCGGTTCGACGTCGTCGTCCTGCGGGGTCATCCCGACGATCTTGCAGAAGCCGCCGAGCGGGATGCCCTTGACGCCGTACTCGGTCTCGCCCCGCTTGAACGACCAGAGGGTCGGCCCGAAGCCGACGAAGTAGCGGGTGACCTTCATCCCGAACGCCTTGGCGGTGAGCATGTGCCCCGCCTCGTGCAGGCTCACCGAGATGAGGATCGCCAGGGCAAACAGCGCCACCCCGAGCAGGTAACTCATCAGGCTCCTTCCACCGACCCGACGATGATCTCCTGGGCGTGCGCCCGTGCCCACGATTCCGCGGCGAGCACGTCCTCGACGGTACCCGGTTCGTCGAAGTCGGGAGCGTCCTCCAGCACGCGCTGGAGGGTGTCGACGATGCCGAGGAAGGGCAGCCGGCCGGCCACGAAGGCCGCCACGCACTCCTCGTTCGCCGCGTTGTAGATCGCCGGCCGGCAGCGCCCGGCCTCGCCGGCCGCCTTGGCCAGCGCGACCGCCGGGAACGCGGCGTCGTCGAGCGGGAAGAACTCCCAGGTGTGGGCCGTCGTCCAGTCGACCGCGGCGGCGGCCCCGGGCACCCGGTCCGGCCAGCCGAGGCCGAGGGCGATGGGCAGCCGCATGTCCGGCGGGCTGGCCTGGGCGAGGGTGGAGCCGTCGGTGAACTCGACCATCGAGTGGATCACCGACTGCGGGTGGACCATCACCTCGATGTCGGCGTAGGGCACGTCGAACAGCTCGTGCGCCTCGATCACCTCCAGCGCCTTGTTGACCATGGTGGCGGAGTTGATCGTCACCACCGGCCCCATGTTCCACGTCGGGTGGGCCAGCGCGTGCTCCGGCGTGACCTCGGTCAACTCGTCGCGCCGCCGGCCCCGGAACGGCCCGCCGCTGGCGGTCACCACCAGCCGGCGCACCTCGCCCCGGGTGCCCCCGCGCAGGCACTGCGCCAGCGCCGAGTGCTCGCTGTCGACAGGAACGATCTGCCCCGGCCGCGTCACCGCGGCCCGGACCAGCGGGCCGCCGGCGACAAGGGACTCCTTGTTGGCCAGGGCGAGGGTACGCCCGGCGCGCAGCGCCGCGAGGGTCGGCGCGAGCCCGAGCGAACCGACCACCCCGTTGAGCACCACGTCGCACGGCCACCCGGCCAGCTCGGTCATCGCGTCCGGCCCGGCCACGATCTTGGGCAGCTTGAAGTCGCCGGTGGCCCAGCCGCGCCGGCTCGCCTCGGCGTAGAACGCGAGCTGAAGATCCTGGGCGGCGGACGCCCTGGCCACCCCCACCGCCTCCACGCCCAGCTCCAGCGCCTGCGCGGCGAGCAGCTCCACGTTGCCGCCGCCGGCCCCGAGGGCGACCACCCGGAACCGGTCCGGGTTGCGGCGGACGATGTCGATGGCCTGGGTGCCGATCGAGCCGGTCGAGCCGAGCAGGACGAGGGCGCGGGGAGACGTCACCCGCCCATTCTTCCCCAGCCCTCCTGAACGCCCGCTGGGAGCCTCACTCCCGCGCCGGGCTCCTCCTCGGGCGCCTCCTCGTCCAGCAGATCCGCCGGGTCGACGCTGAACTCGAACGGCTGCCGCATGACGAAGGTGGCGCCGGCCGCGGCCGCGGCGAGCGGGCGGTACTCCCCCTCGGCCAGCTCGTAGAGGGCCAGCGCCGGCACCCGGTTGCGCAGGTCCACGCGGAGGAAGTACGGCACCCCGGCAGCGGCGTACTCCCGCGGCCGGTCGATGACGTCCTTGCGCCGGTTGCCGGGCGAAACGATCTCCCCGAGCAGGACGGCCTGACTCACGTCGACCGCGGAACGGCCGCCGCCGGAGGACCGCAGCACGGCGATGTCCGGGATGAACAGGTCCTTGCCGCAGATCAGGTTGATCTCGGGATAGACCCACAGCCCGGACCGCCGAGCGGCACGGTGCAGCAGGTAGGGCAGTTCTCGCTCGACCGACTGATGGTCGATTCCCGCGTGTGGTGTCACGATCACGCTTCCGCTCAGGACCTCGACCTTCGGGCCGTTGGTCTCGGGCAACAGATCGAGAGCGAGCTGCGCGGTCCACGGTTCGTCGTGCCACCGGAGCACGTCGAAGGACGGCTCGGCGGGCTGCGGCGCCGGCTCCGGCTCCGGCTCCGGCTCCGGCTCCGGCGCGAACGCTGCCTGGGCCATCCGGCTCACCCCCTCCGCGGGACATGGTGCTACCGCCCACCCTAACGGCGCCGCCCCGTCACAGCCGGATCGCACAGCCTGTCCGGCACCGACGGGTTCGGCGGCCGGCGCCGTGAATCTTGGACATTTACCGTCCGCTGCCAACGGTAAGTGTCCAAGATTCAGAGAGCGGGCCAGGGAAACGTCAAGCAAGCAGGCCGCGGGCTCGGAGGAAGGCGAGCAGCTCCTGCTGCTTTTCGGCGGGAAGGGCGACAATCGGGAGGAACATCGCCGTGCCCCCGTCGAGCTTCACGTACAGCTGGCCCCGGAGCTGCTCGATCCGGGTCACGGCCGACCAGCGCACCAGGCCGTATCCCCCCTCGTTCTCGCCCCGCACGCCCTCTTCCGAAAGAGTCCAGCACGTCAGCCCGCGGTTTCGGCGCCAGGCCATTTCCACCACCCGGTGCAGCAACAGGGCCGGGGAGAAGAAAAAGAAGAGTACGGCGCTGGCGGCGAGAAGCGTCGCGACCATCCGGGGCGCCGGGAGCAGGGCGACGACCGCCAGTCCAGCCAGGGAGAGTCCCGTGCCGCGATAGGGCATGAAGGCGCGGCGCAGGTGCCGGCGGTAGGCAGCGGTGAGCCTGACCCGGTCGGGTGCGGCCTCGAACTCGATCATCACGGCAGCGGACGTTACGGCCCGCCACGACCCGGCGCTCTCCCCCGGACGGCTACGCCGGGCGGGCCAGGACGAAGGTTTCGAGTTCCGTGCCGCCGTACCAGTCGGTGCGGGTGCCGACGTGGGTCATGCCGAGGCGGCGGGCCACCGCCATCGACGGCCCGTTGCCGGCCATCACCACCGCGTGGACCTGCCGGGTGCCGGTGGCGAACTCGCGCTCCAGCACGGCCCGGGCCGCCTCGGTGGCGTAGCCGTGCCCCTGGGCGTCGGGGTGCAGGTGCCAGCCGACCTCGATGTCGTCGGTGGGCGTGACCCCGTCCCGGCCGGGCAGCGGCTTGAGCAGGACGCTGCCGACCGCCCGGCCGGCCTCGCGCGGCTCGATCGCCCAGAGGCCCCAGCGGCCGGCGTACGGCGCGTAACGCTCGCGCCAGGAGTGCACCCGCTCGCGCGCCTCGGCCGGGTCGGTCATCCGCCCCGCGCCACCGCCCAGCCAGCGCATCACCTCGTCGCGGGAGTAGATGTCGTAGATCCGGGCCAGGTCGTCCGGCGACTCCGTCCAGTCCCGGACCACCAGCCGCTCGGTGGAGGCGATCACACGCCGGATCGTAATGCGTGCCGACCCGCCGTACGGGGAACCGGATGGCGATGGGTGAGCGGTGGCAGACGGCGAGACGGATCACCCGTGCCGCGTTCCGGCCGGTACGCGGGCGGGACCTCTCGCTGCACGCCGCCGCGATCACCTTCTACGGGGCGATCGCCGTGGTGCCGGTGGCGCTGCTGGCCATCTGGCTCACCGGGCTGGTGGCCGGCGACGACCGGGTGCGCCGGCTCACCGCGTACGCGATCAACACGCTCCCCACCGACATCGGCGCCGACCGCGCGGTGGCCGCGCTGGTGGAGGCCGGACTGGGGCTGACCCCGCTGCTGGCGCTGGCCTCGCTGCTGCCGGCGTCGCTCTACGGCGAGGGGCTGCGCCGGGCGTTCGTCTCGGTCGCCATCCCGCGCGGCCAGGCTGGGACCCTGGTCGGCTGGCGGGGCCGGCTGCTGCTGCTCCCGCTGCTCGCCCCGGCCCCGGCGCTGCTGCTGTCGATCCTGCTGGCGCTGCCGCTCACCACCCACCTGGTCCGGCAGGGCGGCTGGCTGGGCGCGCTCGGTGTGGTGCTCTCCTTCCTGGCCACCTGGCTGGTGCTCACCCCGGTGCTGATGTGGCTGTTCCGGGTGGTCGGGCCGGCCGCCCCGGACTGGCTCGCCACGCTCGTCCTGGGCTCGTTCACCGCGGCGAACCTCTCCGGTTTCCTGCACGGCTTCGTGCTGTTCTGCTCGCTGCCGCTGGACCTGGGGGCGCCCTTCGGCGGGTTCGACGAGATCGGCGGTGGGGTCGCGGTGCTGCTCTGGCTCTACCTGTTCCACGTGATCGTGCTGGCCGGCTACTCGGCCACCCTGGTGCTCTCCCGCTGGCGTGCCGGCCGCGCCGCCGCCCGCGCCTGAGCACCGAAGTCCGGCTCCGAGGCACCGCTGCGGTGGACCCGGTACGGCCCGGCTCCGGCCGACCCCTCCCCGGACGGGCCCCGCGCCACTAGGCTGCCCGGGCATGAGCGAAGCGAGTGAGCTGCCGTCCCGCGCCGACGTCGTCGTGGTCGGCTCCGGGCACAACGGCCTGGTCTCGGCGGTCCTGCTGGCGCGCGCCGGCCTCGACGTGGTGGTGCTGGAGGCGGCCGAGGTGATCGGCGGGGCCACCCGCACGGAGAACCCGTTCCCGACGGTGCCCGGGCTGCGGCACTCCACCGGTTCGTACCTGCTCGGGCTGATGCCGCCGGAACTGCTCGCCGCCCTCGACGTGACGATCCCGGTGCTGCGGCGCGACCCGCACTACTTCCTGCCCACCCCGGGCGGGCTCGGCTCGCCGTACCTGCTCTTCGGCAGCGACACGGCGAGCACCCGGCGGCAGCTCGCGGAGTTCTTCTCGCCCGCGGACGTGGCCGCCGACGACGCGCTGCAGGCCGAGCTGGCCCAGCTCCGGGAGGACCTGGCGCCGGCCTGGCTGGCCGAGCCGCTGCCGGTGGTGGAGACCGCCGAGCGGTACGTCCGGCCCGCCCTCCGGCAGGTCTTCGTCGACCTGGTCCGCGGCTCGGTGGCCGACTACCTGGCCCGCTTCGACTTCCGCTCCGAACTGCTGGTCAGCATGTACGCGGTCACCGACGGCCTCTCCGGGCTGAACGCCGGCCCGGACGACCCGGGCACCGGGCACAACTTCCTGGTGCACAACATGTGCCGGCTGCCCGGCTCGGAGGGCACCTGGATGATCGCCCAGGGCGGGATGGGCACGGTCTCCCGGACCTTCGCCGAGGCGGCCCGCGCGGCCGGCGCCCGCATCCTGACCGGCACGCCGGTCACCGCGGTCACCCTCGACGGCGGCGCGGCCGCCGGGGTGGTGCTGGCCGACGGGCGGGAGGTGGCCGCCCCGGTGGTGCTCGGGGCCTGCGACCCGTACCGGTTGATGGAGCTGCTGCCCGGCGGCGCGCTCCCGGCGGAGTTGGGCGCGCGGATGGCGGCGGTCCGCCGGCCCGGCACCACCCTCAAGCTGAACCTGGCGCTCACCGGCCTGCCCCGCTTCTCCTGCCTGCCGGCGGACGCACCGAGCCCGTTCGGGTCCACCATCCACCTGCTCCCCGGCTCGGCCTCGCTGGTCGGCGCCGGCGGCGAGCCGCCGATGGCCGCGCTGCGCGCCATGTGGGCGGACGTCCAGGCCGGGCGGCTGCCGGAGGAGCCGACCATCGAGTGGTACCTGCACACCACTGTCGACCCGTCGCTCTCCGACGGCGCCGGGCACCACTCCTCGGCGCTCTTCGTCCAGTCGGTCCCCTACCAGCTGGCCGGCACCACCTGGGACGCGGCGCTGCCCGGCTACGTCGACCGCCTGATCGACATCTGCGAGCGGTACGCCCCGGGCACCCGCGACCTGATCGCCGACGCGGTGCCGCTGCCCCCGCCGGGCATCGAGGCGCACTTCGGCATCACCGGCGGGCACATCCACCACGTCGACAACACCGTCTCGTTCACCGACCGGATGCCCTACGCCACCGGGATCGACGGCGTCTACGCGGGCAGCGCCGGCTGCCACCCGGCCGGCAGCGTGATCGGCGCGGCCGGGCACAACGCCGCCCGGCGGATCCTCAGCGACCTCGGTCGCTGACCTCGCCGTCGGACTCGGCGGCGAAACGGGGCAGGTCGCCGGGGCGGCGAACCAGGGAGAGGCCGACGAGCAGCAGGTAGAGGACCAGGCTGAGGATCGGGTCGACGAAGACGAAGGCGAAGGCGGTCACATAGAGCAGTGGACGCACCAGCAGTCGCCGGGAGACCGCCCGGGCCAGCTGGGGATCCAGGTCCGGGTGGAGCAGCCGGCGCCGCCGGGCCCACCACCAGCTCAGGTTGAAGAAGAACGACTCGCCGAGCACGGTGCCGAGGTAGAGGGCGCCGGTCAGCCGCTGCTCGGTGTCACTGCCGCGCAGGTTGTCCGACAGCAGGTCGGCGGTGAACGGGATCGCGGCCACGAAGAGCAGCACGAGCAGGTTGAACACCACCAGCACCTGGTCGACCCGGACCACGTACCGCCACATGTTGTGGTGGCCGAGCCAGATCTGGCCGGCGATCCCGAAGGTGATCACGTACGCCAGGTAGGACGGCCAGGCGTGGGCGAGAGCGTCGGGAAGCTCCCTCCCGGGGTCCCTGGCCGGGCCGTTCTGCAGCAGCTCCAGGGCCATCACCGTCAGCACGACCCCGAAGACGCCGTCGCTGAACGTCTCCACCCGGGAGGCGTCCCGGCCCATCTCCCGGTCAGGCCCGTACCGGTATTCGCTTCTCTTTGCGCCGTCGGCCACGCCGCCCCCTTCCCTTCCCGACCTGATGGTCACCCGGCGGGGGCGGCGGGCGCGGGGAAACCGCTAGCTGACCGCCTCACCGGCGGGGGCCGGGGTGTCGGCGTCCGCCCGGTGCGCGCGGATCTTGTGCCCGACGCTGGTCAGGCAGCGGCCGCTGGCCATGTCGAACTTCCACCCGTGCAGCTGGCAGGTGAGCTGGTCGCCCTCCACGATGCCGAAACGGCTCAGGTCCGCCTTGAGGTGCGGGCAGCGGCGCTGCACCACCCAGCCGTCGAGGGTGATGTCCTCGGCGTCGACGGCCCGCTCGTGCTCGTCGTACCAGCCCTCGGCGTACTGCAGTCGCTCCTCGGAGAGGCACTTGAAGAACGCGTAGACGAACTCGTTGTACTGGCCGATCCGGGCCGCCGAGAACCGGCAGGAGAGGAAGAGCGAGTTGACCCAGTCCACCTCGCCGATGTGCAGCAGGTGCTCGATCAGCGCCCGCTCGGTACGGAACCGGTAGCGGACCTTCTCGTCCGCGTACGGCCGGACCTCCTTGCCCGGGAAGTCCACCACGATGGATTCGACGCTCTCCCCGTCGTAGCCCACGAGGTCGAAGCGGACCGGACCGCCGACGCCCTTGGCCAGGTAGATCGACTCGTCCAGCAGCGGCTCGATCCGGCGCTTCATCTCGCCGAGCACGTCGACCTCGGGGTGCCGCCAGGACGCCTTCTCCGCCTCGATGATCGGGCGCTTGCGCTCCCGCATCTCCTCCAGGTGGGCCCGCTTGTTCGCGAAGAACTCCTCGACCGGCACCGGGTGGGTGGTGGTCGCGCCCTCGGTGGTGACCTCGGCGACGCTGCCCGGCAGCAGCACGATGCCGTTGGTGCCGCCGACCTTGGCGTACTCCGACAGGAACACCGACTGGTCGGGGAAGATGTTCCCCTCGTCGCCGAAGATGTCGTTGAACTGGAACAGCTCGTCGTCGAGGAAGCAGGGCGGGCCGGCGATCGGGAAGACGTGGTCGGCCTTCAGGTCGTCGATGTAGCGCCAGGTGCGGTCGAACTGCCGCTCCCGCTTCTGCTTGCCGAACGCGGTCTTCGCCGCCTGCGGCAGCTCGTAGACCATCGGGTACCAGATCGCGCCGGAGAACTGGAGCAGGTGGGCGTGCACGTGGCCCAGCTCGGCGAAGACCGTGAGGTCGGTCGGGCGGGCGTCGTTCTGGTTGAGCAGCCGGACCCCGTCGTACTCGACCCAGAGCGAGGAGTCGCCGATCGGGCCGTCGGTCGGGCTGGTCAACGCCTGGATCATGATCTTCAGGCCACCGGGCAGCTCCACGACCTGCTCGTTCGGGGCCTTGAGGAACTTGGTGAACCCCAGCTCCCGCAGCTCGTCCTCCATCTCCGAGGTGGGGAACTCGGGGAGCAGGACGGTGGCGTCCTTGGAGATGTGGTCCCGCAGGTGCTTGGCGTCGAAGTGGTCCCGGTGCAGGTGCGACACGTACAGGTAGTCGCACTGGCCGAGGGTCGCCCAGTCGAGCTGGGAGTTGTCCGGGAAGGGGAACCAGGAGGCGAAGTAGGCGGGATTGACCCACGGGTCGCACAGGATGCTGCCCGCGGCCGTGTCGATCCGCATGCTGGCATGGCCCGTACCGGTCACTCGCACCGCAGTCCCCCTCAAAACGACATCAGGCGTACGTCAAGACGCTACCGGAGGCAGTGTGGTCATCGTTCCGCGACGCCGGTAGTGGCCTTCCGCCCCGCCGGGCGGGTCCGACGGCCCGGGCCGCAGATCCGGGCCCCCGATCAGGGCGGACCCCGCACCGGGGCCGTCACGGGGCGTGCCAGACTAACCGGAGATCCGATCGCGAGGGAAGGACCGACAGTGGCAGGAAGCGAGCCGGTAACCGCGCCAGATCAGCACAAGCCCGGACACCGCAGGTCCGGACGGATCGGGGCGGTGCTGTCGGCGGCGGTATTGGTGCTCATGGCGCTCTGCGGCAACCACGAGGGCAACGTGGAGAACATCTGGCTGTTCGGGCTCGCGGCGCTGCTGCTGGCCATCGTCATCGGCGACGCCGTGCTGCGCCGCAACGGCCTGCGGTCCTGACCGGCCCGCACTCGGCCGGTACGCACGAGGGCCCGTCCCCGATCGGGGACGGGCCCTTCGTCGTCGTTGGGCGGCTCAGCGGCCGAGCAGGATGTCCTGCACGTCCTTGAGCGCGGCGTCGACCTCGGCCTCGAAGTAGCCGCCGGGCACCAGCCCGAAGCGCAGGGTGTCGAGTTCCTTCGGGTTCACCGGCATCGGGTTTCGGCCCTGCATACCGCCGAGCAGGGTCTCGAAGAACCGGTCGACCTGGTCGGGGTCGTACCCGCTGCCGAACCGGCGCACCTGGAAGCTACGGCGGATCTGGTCCACCCGGTAGAGGTCGCTGCCGGGCGGGCCGGCCATCGGCGGGCCGGACATCCCGGGGGCACCGCCGTAGCCCTGGTCCGGGCCGCCATAGCCCTGGTCCGGGCCGCCATAGCCCTGGTCCGGGCCACCGTAGCCCTGGTCCGGGCCACCGTAGCCCTGGTCCGGGCCGCCATAGCCCTGGTCCGGGCCGTAGCCCTGCTGCGGCAGCGGCGGCGGGCCGGCCGGGCCACGGCCGCGCGGGTCACGCAGGTCCCGCTCGGGCATCCGGATCTCGGCGGTCATGTCGGCGCGGCCGTGCCGGCCGGCCTCGAAGCCGTCGAAGCGCTCGTCCTGGCCGTAGCCGCCCGGGGCGGGGGGCAGGCCGCGGGAGGGCGGGCCGCCGTGCCCCATCGGGGCGCCCGG
>NZ_MUYZ01000079.1:0-23309 GCF_003013775.1 Micromonospora sp. MH33 | reverse complement strand
CGGCCCGGGGCGCTGGCCCCGTGGCCCGACCCGGCCGCCGCGCTGGCCGCGCGGGCCATCCGGCTGCGGGAGGGCTACGCCGACCTGGGCCGCCAGGTGTCCCGGGGCCGGGTCGACCGGTCGCCCCCGCCAGCGGACCGGACCGGGGACATCGCCCGGCAGGTGCACGGGCTGGTGCGCGACGGCGAGGACCGGCCGGGCGTGCTGTCCCTGGTGCAGGTCGACGGCTGGCTCGCCGACCTCGACGGGCACCTCCGCCGCGTGGCCGCCACACCACCGTGACCCCGGGCGCGGCCGCCACCAGCGGGTATCCTGCTCGGCGTCGGACCAGCGCGGGGAGGCGGGGCGTGACCAGGGAGACCGGGCGCAAGCTCGTCGCCTCCAACAAGAAGGCGCGGCACGACTACACGATCCTGAAGACGTACGAGGCCGGGATCGTGCTGGCCGGCACCGAGGTGAAGTCGCTGCGCGAGGGGCGGGTGTCGCTGGTCGACGCGTTCGCCCAGGAGCGCGACGGCGAGATCATGCTGTACGGCCTGCACATCGCCGAGTACGGCTTCGGCACCTGGACCAACCACCAGCCCCGGCGCACCCGGAAGCTGCTGCTGAACCGGGTCGAGATCGCCCGGATCCTGGAGAAGTTGCGCGACGGTGGGGTCACCCTGGTGCCGCTGTCGATGTACTTCTCCAACGGCTGGGCCAAGGTCGAGCTGGGCCTCGCCCGGGGCCGCAGGTCGTACGACAAGCGCCAGGCCCTCGCCGAGCGGGACGCCAACCGGGAGATCGCCCGCGAGCTGGGCAGCCGCCTCAAGGGCCGCCGCCCGGCCTGACCCAACCCCGTGGACGTGCCGGTCCCGCGTCCGCGCATCAATACAAGAGTTCTTGTACATCATGTGTTGTGGGCCTAGGGTGACGGCATGGCGGACGAGCCGAGCACGCTGCACCTGACCGACCCGAGGGCCATGCGGGCGCTGGCCCACCCGACCCGGATCCGGCTCCTCGGCGAGCTGCGCATCCGCGGCCCGCAGACCGTGGGCATGCTCAGCGACGTCACCGGCGAGGCGGTCGGCTCGGTCAGCTACCACCTGGGCAAGCTGGCCGAGCACGGGTTCGTCCGGGAGGCCCCCGAGCTGGCCCGCAACCGCCGGGAGCGGTGGTGGCGGGCCGCGCACGCGCGCACCGACTGGGAGCCGGTGGAACTGCTCGACGACCCGGAGCGCCGGCTCGCCTCCGACCTGCTGCGCCGGGCCGTCCTCCAGCGCTACGTGGCCCGGTTCGAGGCCTACCTCGACGCCGAGGCGACCCTCGACCCGGCGTGGGTCCGTGGCACCACGAGCAGTGACAGCTTCCTGCACCTGACCCCCGACGAACTGGTGGAGCTGCGCCGTGAGCTGTCCGAACTGGGCGCCCGCTGGCAGGCACGCAGCAACCCCGACCGGCCGGACGCGCGGACCGTCACACTGATCTGGCAGGCGTACCGGGGGCCGCAGTGAGCCGCCGGTGGGGGCCGCTGGCCGGGCTGCTGACCGCGCACACGGTCTCCCTCACCGGCAACATGCTCACCCTGATCGCGCTGCCGCTCTACGTACTGGCCGAGACGGGCTCGCCCGCGGCAACCGGGCTGGCCGGCGCGTTCGCCACCGCCCCGGTGGTGCTGGGCGGGGCCTTCGGCGGCGTGCTGGTCGACCGGATCGGCTACCGCCGGGCCAGTGTGCTGGCCGACCTGGTCTCCGGCGTGACGGTCGCCGCCGTGCCGCTGCTGCACGCCACGGTGGGGCTGCCGTTCCCGGCGCTGCTCGGCCTGGTCTTCGTGAGCGGCCTGCTCGACACTCCGGGCCAGACGGCCCGGATCGCGCTGCTGCCCGAGGCGGCTACCGCGGCCGGGGTGCCGATCGAGCGGGCGATCGGCTGGTTCGAGGCCACCGAGCGCGGGTCCCGCCTGATCGGCGCGCCGGTGGCCGGTCTGCTGGTCAGCGCGCTGGGCGCACTGCCGGTGCTGGCCGTGGACGCGGTGACGTTCGCCGTCTCGGCGCTGGCGGTGGCGGTCCTCGTGCCGGCGAGCCTGCGGCCGGCCGCCGACCCGGGCGGCCAGTCGGCCGGCTACTGGCGCGATCTGGCGGCCGGGCTGCGCTTCCTGGCCCGCGAGCCGCTGCTGCGCGCCATGGTGCTGCTGGTGCTGGTCACCAACCTGTTCGACGCGACCAAGAGCAACGTGCTGATGCCGGTCGTCGCCGCGCGTGACCTCGGCGGTGCGGCGGCGTTCGGCCTGCTGGTCGGCGCCATGGGCGGCGGCGCCCTGGTCGGCTCGCTGCTGTTCAGCGCCGTCGGGCACCGGCTGCCCCGCCGCGCCACCTTCGTCACCGCCTTCGCCGTCGCCGGCGCCCCGCCCTTCTGGGCCCTCGCCGCCGCCCCGCCGCTACCGGTGATCGCGGCGGTCTGCGTGGTGTCCGGTCTCGCCGCGGGCGCGATCAACCCGCTCATCGGCGCGGTGAAGCTGGAGCGGGTGCCGGCGACCATGCGGGCCCGGGTGTACGGGGTGATCGGCGCGGGCGCCTGGGCGGCCATGCCGGTGGGCGCGGTCGGCGCCGGGCTCGCCGCCGACCGGTTCGGCACCACCGCGACGCTGGTCACCGTCGGCGCCGGCTACCTGCTGGTGGTGCTCACCCCGCTGCTCGGCGGCCCGTGGCGGGACCTGCGCCGGCCGGCGCCATCCGAGCGGCCGCAGCCGGACCGGTCACCCACGCCGGCCGCCACCGGGGCGGGGTGACCGGCAGTCTCATCTCGCGCCTCCCCCTGGGGCCGGTCGCCCGGTGCCCCCGGCCCGGGCGGCCCGCGTCCCGGTTCCGGATCCTCCCGGACCGCATCGCATTACGTCAATATTTCCGGCCGGTTCCGGAACCGCGTGCGGCAACTCGGGAAGCGCTCTCTTGACAGGTCCGCACTTCGTTCATAGCTTCATCGAAGTCTATCTTTATGGTTTGTTTACCGTTCGGGCGGCCCGTCCCCCGCCCGGACGGGGACGGCCGCAACCGCAGGGAGGCATCCGTGCGTAGCATCCGCACCATCGCCGCCGTGGCCCTGGCAAGCGTGAGCCTGACGGTCGCGCTCACCGCCTGCTCGGCAACGACATCGCCACCAACCCGTGGCCCAACAGCGGCGAGATCGACATCATGGAGAACGTCGGCAACCAGCCGTCCACCGTGTACCGCACGCTGCACGGCCCCGGCTACTCCGGCGGCAACGGCCTGGGCGGCTCCACCTCGCTCCCGAACGGTCAGGCCCTCGCCGACGCCTTCCACACCTACACCGTCGACTGGGCGCCCGACTCCATCACCTGGTACCTCGACGGGGTGGCGTACTCCCGGAAGACCCCGGCCGACGCGGGCAGCAACCGGTGGGTCTTCGACCACCCGTTCTTCATGATCATGAACGTCGCGGTCGGCGGGAACTGGCCCGGCTCACCGGACGGCAGCACGGTCTTCCCGCAGACCATGACGATCGACTACGTCCGGGTCCAGGCCTGGGACAACGGCGGCGGCTCCACCACCGGCGGTCCGATCACCGGGTACGGCAACAAGTGCGTGGACGTCGCCTCCGCCAGCACCGCCAACGGCACCCCCGTCCAGCTCTGGACCTGCAACGGTAGCGCCGCCCAGCGGTGGACCTGGAACGCCGACGGCTCGGTGCGCGCGCTCGGCAAGTGCATGGACGTGGCCGGCGGGTCGACCGCCAACGGCGCCAAGGTGCAGCTCTACGACTGCAACGGCACCGGCGCCCAGCGGTGGACCTTCACGGCCGCCGGCGACATCGTGAACCCGCAGTCCAACAGGTGCCTGGACGCCACCGGCGTCAGCTCCGCCGACGGCACCCGCCTCCAGATCTGGGACTGCACCGGCGGCGCGAACCAGAAGTGGCACCGCTGATCGCGAGCGCCTTTTCGAGGAGTGACACCGGGGCGGACGGTCCGGACCGTCCGCCCCGGCATCGCCGGCGACCGCCGTCGGAGATCAGGGCTCGCCCCGACACCCTGCCGGGCGTCGTAGGCATGCCCGACTCGACGGACCCGACGGGCCCGCTGCTCACCTTCGATCCGCCGGCGTCGCGGGCGTTCGTCGCTCATCTCGCCCAGCGGTCGTGACCGCTGCCACGGAAGCGGGAGGAGCCTGGCAAGTAGTCTGACGATCATGGCGGACTGGGAGATTCGGCCGGCTTCGGCGGCGGACGTCGAGGCGGTGGCCGAGTTGCGGGCCGTGGTGCTGCGGGCGGATCTGGAGCGGCTCGGGCGGTACGACGAGCAGCGGGTGCGGCAACGACTGCGGAACGCGTTCGTCCCGGCGCACACCTGGGTGGTCGAGGTGGGCGACGCGTTCGCCGGCTGCGTGTCGCTGCGGCCGGCCGGGGACGCCCGCTGGCTGGAGCACTTCTACCTGGCCCCGCACCTGCAGGGCAGCGGCATCGGTACGGCCGTACTGCGCGGGCTGCTGGAGCAGTGTGACCGCGACGGCACCCTGGTCCGGCTGAACGTGCTGCAGGGCAGTCCGGCACGGCGGCTGTACGAACGGCACGGATTCACCCTTGAGACCGAGGATCCGGTGGACGTGTTCATGGTGCGCGAGCCGGCCTTGCCCGTGCGCGACAAATGACGCCGATCGAGGAGTACGCCCGCCACAACGGGCACGCCGACCTGCTCCGCGAACGCATCGACGGGACTGTCGGCATATAGCACCGCCATGGTCAGGCAGGCTCGGCACGTGACCACACCGCGCTGGCCGACCCGCGGCTGCACACCTTCATCGGCGGCTCCCCGGCCGACCCGCCGGCCGTGCGCGCCCGCTACGAACGGCTCGTCGCCGGTTCCCCTGACCCGACCGTCTCCTGGTGCAACTGGGTTATCCAACTCCGGGACGACGCCTGCCTGGTGGGCACGGTCCAGGCGACCATCAGCGGCCCGGCCGACGAGCGCACGGCCGAGATCGCCTGGGTGGTGGGGACGCCCTGGCAGGGGCGGGGCATCGCCAGCGAAGCGGCGCGGGGGCTGGTGGCCTGGCTCGGGCGGCAGGAGATGCGCGCCGTCATCGCCCACATTCACCCGGAACACCGGGCGTCCGCCGCCGTCGCCACCGCCGCCGGCCTGGCGCCCACGAGCATCCGGCACGAGGGCGAGATCCGCTGGGTGCGGGCCGCCGGCAGCTGACCCGTAGCCTGGCGCCATGACGGAAGTCCTGCGGTACGCCGCCTTCACCACCGACCCGGCGGCGGGCAACCCCGCCGGGGTGGTCCTCGACGCGGGTGAGCTCACCGACCCGGAGATGCAGGCCATCGCCGCCGACGTCGGGTACTCCGAGACGGCGTTCCTCACCGCCACCGGCCCCGGCGAGTACGACGTCCGGTACTTCAGCCCGCAGGCCGAGGTGCCGTTCTGCGGCCACGCGACCATCGCCTCCGCGGTGGCCGTCGCCGAACGCGACGACACGGGCGACCTGGTCTTCCGGACTCCGGCCGGGGTGGTCCCGGTGGCGACCGCCCGGGACGCCGGCGGACGGCCCACCGCGACCCTGACCAGCGTGGCGCCCTCCGACGCGCCGGTGGCGCCGGAGGACCTCGCCGAGGCGCTCGCCGCCCTGGGCTGGGCACCGACGGACCTCGATCCGTCGTTGCCGCCCCGCGTCGCGTACGCCGGCGCCCACCACCTGGTCCTGGGCGCGGCGACCCGGGAGCGGTTGGCCGCCCTCGACTACGACTTCGACCGGCTGCGCGACCTGATGCTGCGGCGGGACTGGACCACCGTGGCGCTGGTGTGGCGCGCCTCCGGCACCGAGTTCGACGTCCGCAACCCCTTCCCGGTCGGTGGCGTCGTCGAGGACCCGGCGACCGGGGCGGCCGCCGCCGCGCTCGGCGGCTACCTGCGTACCCACGGGTTGGTCGAGCCCCCGGCCACCCTGCGCCTGTGTCAGGGCGCGGAGCTGGGCCGGCCGGGCCTGCTGGTGGTCGACGTGCCGGCCGGTACGGGCGGGATACGGGTGACCGGCAACGCCGTGGTCATGCCCGGCCCCGGGCGGGGCTGAACACGCCGGGGCCCGGCTCCCCCTCGGAGAGCCGGGCCCCGGACGCGTCGCTCAGTCGGTGCAGGACGGTGTGTCGAAGTGCCCCGGGGTGCTCGGGAACGCCGCCCCGGCCCCCTGGTCCTTGTTGTCCCGCGGGTACACGTAGGACAGCTCCAGGAAGGCGGAGGTGCCCGCCGTGGTCACGTCGCCGGCGCTGCGTCCGGCGCCGGTGGCCCAGGCAAGCCGGGTCAGGAAATCCTGCATGGCCGGGCTGTGCTGGCGGATGTCGTTGAACCCGCCGTACGCCGAGTTGCAGTGGGTGAACAGGTTGTACGCGCCGTTCCAGTCGAACAGCCGGTCACCGTTGTTCGGCCCGTTCTGCGTCACGTCGCCCTGGAGCACGTCCCGGTCCCAGCCGCCATAGATCCAGTCGGTGCCGTGGTGGTGCTGGTTGTCGGCGAGGACGTCGTTGTCCAGGTTGGTCGCCTCGAACCAGCGGCACGGGTCGACCGTGCCGGCCGCCAGGTCCACTGGCCAGGCCCCCGCCGCGCAGTTGTCCGGGTAGGAGCCGCGCGGCCGGAAGTCCAGCAGGTCGGACCCGAGCACCGCGGTGACCGCCGGGCCGCTGGTCGCCCCGGCCCCGCCGAACAGGTGGTCGACGTACTGGTCCTGGTCGCCCCGGGCGGCGGCGCTGAACACGCCGTTCACCAGGCACTGCGGGTTGGCCGCGTCGAGCACCGGGTCGCAGCCCTTGCCGCCCCAGAGCACGTCCGAGCCCTCGCCGCCGAACACCTCGTCGCCGCCGCTGTCACCGTTGGCCACGTCGTCGCCGAAGCCGCCGTGAATGTTGTCCGCGCCGGCCCCGCCCCGGATGAGGTCGGCCGCCCCGGCGGTCAGCCCGGCGTACGGCATGGGCGCCGAGGTGGCGCTGCCGATCCAGGCGTCCCCGTCGGTGTCGTGCAGCAGGTCCACCCGGCGGTCGTAGCCGCCGGCCCGGAACCCGGTGTACGACTCCTGCGGGACCGAGGAGAGCGTCAGGGTGAAGCCCAGCGCCGCCACGTCGTCGGCGTTGAGGAACTGGTTCACCACGCCACCGCGGTCGCCGAGGATGGCGTCCCGGCCGTCCTCGCCGTAGAGGCTGTCCGCGCCCAGCTCACCGAAGAGGTCGTCGTCGCCGGCGCCGCCGCGGATCAGGTCGTCGCCGTCCTGACCCCACGCCCCGTCGTTGCCGGCGTCCCCGAAGAGCTGGTCGTTGCCGTAGGCGCCGGCCGGCTCGCAGGTCGCCTGGGCGGTGGTGCAGAACCGGGTGGACGGCCCGGGCAGCGCCGGGTCGTGGGTCCGGGCCACCGTGGCGTCGGCCGGCACGGCGCCGGTCGGGTACCGCTCGGTGTAGACCCGCTCGGCCGCCTTGCCGCCGACCGTGGTCACCGTGCGCAGCAGCGAGCCGTTGTCGCCGAGGAGCACGTCGTCGGCGCCGTTGCCCTCGATCACGTCCCCGGTGTCCCGGAACCCGGCCGCCGCGCTGCCGCCGATCAGGTCGTCCTGCCCGGCCGGCGCGCCGGCGCCGACCAGGTCCGCCGGGGCCGCCGGGTCACCCGGCCAGCCCGGGTCGGGCAGCGGGGAGACCGTGGTCCGGCCCGCCGCGCCGAGGGCGGTGTCGCCGCGCAGCGCGTCCGCGCCGCCGTTGCCCTCCAGGTAGTCGCCGTTGCCGTCGCCGGTCAGCGCGTCGTCGCCGTCCTGACCCCAGAGGGTGTCGACGCCGTCGCCGCCGCTGATCCGGTCCGCGCCGAACCGGTTGGCGGTGGCCGCCGCCCGGTCCAGCAGCACCACGATCCGCGGGCCGAACGGGTTGCCGTCCGCCCCGAGCCGGACCGTCACCGCGGTGGGCTGCTCACCGGCCAGCGGGCGCAGCACGGCGCCGTTGTCACCGATGACCGCGTCGGAGCCGGGTCCGCCGAACAGGGCGTCCGCGGTGTCCGGCTGGCCCGTCGTGGCCGCCCCGGTCCCGTCGTACGTGGTGCTGGAGCCGCCGACCAGGTCGTCGTCACCGGCGTCGCCCTCGACCCAGTCGGAGCCGGGGCCACCCTCGGCGAAGTCCGCGCCCGCGTCGGCGTGCACCCGGTCCGGTCCGCCCTGGCCGAAGATCACGTCGTCGGCGTCGCCACCGGAGATCAGGTCACCGCCGCTGGTGCCGGCCGCCGGGCTGAACCCGAGGTCGAGCAGGGTGACCTTGCGCGACGGCACGGTCCGGGCCTGGGTGACCCGGGTCGCGTCGGCCGTGGCCGGCACGAACCGGGCGTTGTCCCCGGCGATCAGGTCGGCGTCGCCGTCACCGAAGAGCTGGTCGCCGGTGTCCGGGCGGCCGGTGCCGGCGACGGGCTCCTGGGCGGAGCCGCCGACGATCTCGTCCTTCCCGGTGCCGCCGTGCACCAGGTCGGCGCCGTTGTTGCCCTCCAGCTGGTCGTCCCCGCCGTCGCCGTCGACCCGGTCGTCGCCGAGGCCGCCGTACGCGATGTCGCCGTCGGGGCCACCGGAGAGCACGTCCCCGGCGCCGGCGGCCGGCACGTCCCCGGCCAGGTCCAGCGGGTACGGCCCGACGTCACCGATGCGCGGGGTGCCGTTGTCCCCGACGATCCGGTCCACGCCCTCCTCGCCGTAGACGAAGTCCCGGCCGTCGGCCACGCCGGCCACCCGTCCGCCGCCGTAGAGCACGTCGTCGTCCGGGCCGCCGAGGACCTGGTCGCCGCCCTCGTTGCCCTCGGCGGTGTCCACGCCGGCGCCGCCGTACAGGCCGTCGTCGCCGGTGTTGCCGAAGAGCAGGTCGATCCCGTCGTCGCCGTGCAGCTGGTCGACGCCCGGACCGCCCCAGGCCCGGTCGTCGCCGCCGCCCAGGTGCAGGGTGTCGTCGCCGAGCTGGCCGCAGGCCCGGTCGTCGCCGCCGCCGAGGTCGGCCCGGTCGTTCCCGCTGCCGGCGGTGACCACCTCGACCCCGGCGCCGCCGAGGATGAGGTCGGCCGCGCCCTGGTCGGTGGGGGCCGGTTGGTCGCCGGCGAGGGTGGCGTCGGCGCAGGTCTCGGCGGTCAGTCGCTTGTCGCCGAAGACCGTGGCCCCGCCGTCGCCGCCGACCACGTGGTCGCTGCCCAGGCCGCCGACGAGCAGCTTGGTCTGCGACTGGGTGCCGGCCGGCAGCGGCTGGTGGACGACCTGGCGGGCCGGACCGTAGCCGTCGGTGCCGTCCGGGTCGCCGACGCTGGACGGCTCGGCGATCACGTAGTCCTCGTCCGGGCCGCCGAACAGCTCGTCGGTGCCGTAGCCGCCGACCAGCACGTCGTCGCCGCCGTAGCCGTACAGGTGGCCGGTCTGCCCGTTGGCCGAGTGGGACACGACCAGGTCGGCGCCGGCACTGCCGTGCACGGTGTCCTGGCCGGAGCCGGTGTCGACCTTGTTGGTCAGCCCGGCGTCGCCGCTGCCGGCCGCGTCCGGGTCGGCCGGGACGCCGCTGCCGGCGGTGTGGATGGTGTCGTCGCCCTTGCCGCCGTTGAGGATGTCCTCGCCCGGACCGCCGACCAGCAGGTTCTTCCCGTTCGGCCGGTCGTCGAGGACCACGCCGAGCACGTCGTCGCCGCCGTTGCCGTAGACGGTGCTGGCGCCGTGCCCGACGGTGACGTGGTCGGCCGCGCCGGTGGTCTCCTCGGTCGGGTCCGCCAGCTTGGTCCAGTCGACCAGGCCGGTCAGGCTCTTGTCCCCGACCGAGGTGTGCACGGTGGTCGCGCCGGGCCGGTCCACGGCGCCGAGGCCGCTGTCGCCGGCCACCACGTCGTTGCCGTCCCCCGTGGTGACGGTGTCCTGCCCGGCGCCGCCGGCGACCCGGCTCACCTGGCCGGCCGCCTCCGCGGTGACGATGACGTCCTCCCCGCCGCGCCCGTCCACGTACGCCGGACCGGTGCCGGTGCGGATCTGGTCCCTGCCGTCGGAGCCGAGAACCACGGCCGTCTTGTCGAACGCCGAGGTCTTCGTACCGTCGCCGCTGGTGTCGCCGTCGCCGAGCAGCAGCACCGACAGGGAGACCTTGTCGGCGTCGGCGACCTGGTAGCCCCGCCCGTCGACGACCACCCGGGTCAGGTTCGGGTCGAGGAACTCCTGCTTGCGCCCGAGCGCCTCGACCGCGAAGCCGTCGAAGTCGTCGGTGGCGCCCTCGGTGCCCGCGTCGGCGTAGTGCAGCGCGTACACCTTCACCACGTCACCGGCGTAGGTGCCGGCGCTGTTGTCCCACGCCTTGTCCCCGCGCTGCTCCTTCGTGCCGAACCTGCCGGCGAAGACGACCAGGGTGTCGTCGACCGTGCCGCCCAGCTCGGGTGGCTTCGGTTTGCAGTCGGGTTGCGCGCGGAAGTCCAGCAGGGTCGCGTCGACCAGGGTGAAGTCGAAGGTCTTGGAGAACAGGAACAGGTCGATGGTGATGTAGACCTTGAGGAACACCGACAGCTGTCCGCTGGTGGTGAAGAGGCAGACCGGGTTCACCAGCAGCGCCTGGAGGAACTCGCTGGTGCGGAACTTCCCGTCGTTGTTCGGGTCGTTCCAGCTGAACCCGACGGTGAGCCGGATGCCGCCCTGGATGCCCGCCTTGACGATGAGCACGCTGACCTCGGCCCCCGCGGCGATCTCGCCGCGCAGGGTGACCACCGGGACGGGCTTGCCGCTGCTGTCGGTGGTCTTGAAGTAGAGGCCGTCGAGGAGGCTGACCGCGTCGAGGTCGGTGCCCTCGGTGGCGGCCTCCACGGCGTGCCGGATGCCGGCGGTGTCCAGGCCGGCGATGAACCGGGCGGTCACCGAGGCGCTGCCGGAGAGGGTGACCAGCACCGGCGGCGGGGCGTACACCGGGCCGAAGGACTGCCGCCAGCTGAACCCGAGCGACAGCGGGCCGGAGTCGAAGCTGACCAGCTCGACGTCCTGCCCCATGAGCAGCCCGAACAGCGAGCCCGGGTTGTCGAAGACCGGGAAGCTGAAGCCGGTCTTCTGGGCGTTGGTCTTCCCGTGCTCGTCGGGGGTGAACAGCTTCCCCGCGTCGCCGCCGGCCGCGCCGTCCACGGCCGTCTTGACGTCCGACGCCTTGGCCGGCTGGTAGCCGGTGCTCCGGTCGATCAGGCTCTCGGCCGAGGCCGGCGACACCTCCGTGGTCAGCGCCCTGGCCGAGTCGACCTGGAAGGCGCCGAGCGGAATCGAGCAGTTGGTGGCGCAGGTGGTGGGTATCCGGTTCACGAAGGTGATCACCGAGCGTACGGTGTCGACGAAGTCGAGCTTCGGCCCGCCGGCCAGGGTGCTGAACGTCTTGGCCAGCCAGACCAGGGTGATGTCCGGTCCGCCGGTGGCCTTCGACAGGTCGGACAGCACCGGGATCGGCGCGTACAGGGTGTCGATGACCGGCTGGAGCGGGCCGGTGACCGCCTTGATCTTCTCCACCACCGGCTTGAGGATCTTGGTGAAGAAGGCTCCGGCGTCCAGCGCGATGTCGGTGAAGGTGACCTGGAGCGGCGTGGTGACGCTGCCGCCGGTCGCGCTGAGCCCGCCCTGCTGGTGCTTCAGGCCCCACTTGAGCGCGAAGCGGGCGCTGACGCCGGGCAGCGCGGACACGTCGCCGCCGGTGTCCACGGCGGCGGCCAGCCGCCAGTCGATGTTCACGTCGGCGGTGAGGTCGGTCGCGATGAGCGAGCCCAGGTCGGCGAACTCGGCGAGCGTGAGCTTGGCGTCCGCGTCGGCGGCGCAGTCCGCGGCCACCGCCGGGTCGAAGCAGCTCTTCTCCCCCGCCGAGCCCTTCAGGTCCACCCCGAAGTACGCCCGCACCAGCGGCGCGGGGCCCTGCTTCGTGGCCTTCACCTGGATGAAGGCGAGTTGGGCGGCCAGGTCGCCGGTCATGTCGAAGGTGGCGCCGATCTGCACCTCGGGCGTGGTGTCACCGTCGTGGGTGGGGACGTAGAAGCCCTCGTCCCGGTCGAGGACCAGGTCCAGGTGCAGCTTCCAGCCCAGCTTGGCCTGGATGCCGTCGGCGGCGCCCTTCTTCGCCTTCAGCGACAGGCCGGGGATGCCCAGGTCGAGCGGGACGTTGACACCGAGGCACTTGTCGCTGTCGCCGGCGTCCTTGCAGCCGTCCGCGGCCGAGGGCGCGCCGCGCGAGGTGGTCAGCTTGATCCGGATGGACTGGAAGTCCTCCGGCTGGCAGGGGGTGGCCACCCCGCTGCGGCAGCCGACCACCGCGCTGACGCCGGGGTCCAGGTCCTTGAGCACGTCGTTGAGGGCCGTCTGCATGCCGGCGCTGTCCAGCGTGGCGTTCGCCAGCACCGGGCCGATCGCGGCCTTGACGTCCGCGCGCAGTTGGGCGACGAACTTCTGGCCCTGCTGCAGGTCGTCGCCGACCAGCGGCAGCTTGCCGTCGAAGCTGGCCAGCCGGAGAGCCTCCTCCACCTTGGCCAGGTAGCCGTCGATGCCCACGTTGAAGTCGGTGAGCTTCATGGTCAGGTTGGCGAAGCAGGAGTCCAGGTTCGGCGGCGTCGCCGTCGGCTTCAGGTCCAGGCCCATGGTGAAGGTGAGCACGTTGGTGGCGTCGGCCGGCTCGCAGTTGTTGACGAACAACGGCGCTCGGGCGCAGATCGCCACGTTCGCGCCGCCGGTCCCGCCACCGCAGTCGACACCGGCGGTGCTGATCTGCGGGGTCACCCCGAGCAGACCGCTGATCGGCCCGTCCTCGGTGAGGCCGCCGAGGCCGACGCTGAGGTTGGCCTTGACCGTGGCCGGGTCGGTGTCCTTCTTACCCAGGTCGAGGGCGAGCGGGCCGACCCGGGCGGCGATGGCGCCGTTGGTGATCCCGCCGGAGACCGTGACGCTGGCCGAGGAGGTGTGGTCCAGCAGCGGTGCGGCGTCCAGTTCCAGCGGCAGCAGCAGCCCCAGCTTCGCGTTGGCGTCCACGTCGAGGTTGAAGGTGCCGGAGCTGTCCAGGCTGATGAGGTCCCTGTTGTCGTCCCAGCCGAAGGCCAGCGGACCGCCCGTGTGGAAGTTGCGCTTCCAGTCCAGCCCGATCCGCAGGTACGGGCCACCCTCCCGCTGGTCGACGGTGAAGCTGACGCCGCTGCCCGTACCGATCGCGTTGTTCAGCACGTCGAGGGCGTCCTGGAGGTTGTCCGGGGGCGCGGCGAGCAGCTTGTCCAGCGCGTCGGCCAGCTCCGGCCGCAGCGCGTAGGCGGTTCCGTCACCCGGCTTCGGGGTGCCCGCCGCGTCGATCCGCAGCGTCTGCCCGTCCACCCGGTCCAGCACCCGGTACGCCTTGCTGCCGATCACCACGGTCCGCCCGGCGAGCCGCGGGTCGAATCCGGCGTCCCCGGTACGGGTCCCGTCCTTGAGCAGGAAGTTGGCGCCGTCGGCGGTGAACGTGACGTCCTTGCCGACGCCGCTCTCGTCGGCGCCGAGCAACTGCCGCGCGGAGCGGCCCAGCAGCGGGATCCTGCTGTTCAGCGGTCCGCTGCCGTCGTCGGGCTGGGACAGCGCCGCGTTGACCAACCGCAGCGCCTCGACGACGACGGCGAAGAGCGCCTTCGGGTCGTCCGGGTTGAAGTCGACCGAGAAGAGCCCGCTCAGCCCGGAGGTGTTCACCACGGGCTGCTGGCCGGCGGTCCAGCTCACGTCGACGCCGATGCCCTGGCCGAGGGCGCCCGTGTCGCCGGGGACGCTGACCTTGACGCGGCCGGTGGTCTTCACCGAAGAGGACACGGACAGGAGGTTGAGGGGGTCGGACTTCAGCCGGGTGAAGAGCGAGCCGAGGCTGATGTCCTTCGCCTCCTTGAAGTTCACCTGGAGCATCCGCTGGCCGGCGGTGGCCGGGCCCACGGTGAGGTCGCCACCGAGCTTGACCTTGAGGAAGCCGGCGGTGGCGTAGAAGTCGACCCCGGTGGTGATCGGGAAGTCGGCGGTGAACAGCGGCGTCGCCGGGTCGGTCCGCAGCAGCACCCGGTCGGCGTTCTTCTCCGGGCTGCCCAGGTCGTCACGCAGGTCCAGGACGAGGGTGAGGGCGGCGCTGTAGCGCGGCTTCACCCTGGCGAAGCTGGCCTGGGCGTTGGCGGCCCGCAGGCCGACCTTCTTGCCGCCCTCGACCGGGTCGGTGAACGCGCCGGCCAGCTCCACCGCACCGATGTTCGGACTGGAGCCGCTGATCACCCAGACGCTGTCCGTGCCGGGCTGGCCGCCGATCCAGTT
This sequence comes from Micromonospora sp. MH33, assembly GCF_003013775.1. NCBI lineage: Bacteria > Bacillati > Actinomycetota > Actinomycetes > Micromonosporales > Micromonosporaceae > Micromonospora > Micromonospora sp. MH33. The sequence continues at coordinate 9,027 of NZ_MUYZ01000079.1, read as the reverse complement.
CCCGGTCAGGGTGACCGAGTTGGCGGTGTTCGCCGAAACGGTGCCGGCCGAGGTGCCGGCCACCACCCGCTGGCCGACAAGCTCGCCGGCGGTGAACCGGTCGCCGGTGACACTGAAGCCGTTGGCGGTGTACGTGGCGCCGCGACCGGAGAGCGAGGCGGCGCCCGGGTCGAGCGGCACCTCCACGGTGGACTGCCGCTCCAGCCGTACCCGGAAGACGAGCTTGTCGCCGGCGAAGGAGAGGTTGTCCACCGGCAGGCCCTCGGCGGCGAGCAGCGCCACCAACTCCTGGATGGAGGAGAACTTCGGCTGCCCGGCCTTGGCCGGGTCGTCGGTGGCCGGGTTGAACTGCGAGTCGTCCGGCTTCGGGTGGAGATACTTCTTGAGGAAGTCGGTGAGCTTCTCGTTGACCTTGACGGCGTCCGCGAAGGTACCGCGCAGGAAGGGCAGGCTCAGGTTCCCGGCCGGGCCGCTCTGCTGCACGCCGCTGAGCAGCGTGGCCAGTTGGGCCAGTCCGGACGCCAGGTCCAGCGGGCTCATGTTGCGGAACTTGGCGATCGTCTCGTCCAGGCCGGTGGTGGTGACCGTCGGCGTGCCGACCGAGATGTCGTTCCAGTCCACGGTCAGCGTGGCGGCGACGGCCGGCAGGTCGAAGGGGGCACCGGCCGCGGCCGCCCCCAGTTTCACCACGCCGTGCACCGAGCCGGGGCCGGCCTCGGTCTCGGTGTCGGAGATCCGGCCGCCGCCGGAGTTGTCGAGGGCCACCTGCAGCAGGCCGCTGAGGGAGCCGGTCGCGCCGAGTTCGCCGGTGCCCGCGCCGGAGGCGGTGTCGAAGGCGAGCTTCCCGTCGCCGTTCGGGTCGTTGACGGTGGCCTTGACGTGGGTGCGGGCGGTGAGGGAGCTGCCGGCGGTCACCGTGACCCCGAGGATGCCGACCGAGGCGGTGGCCTTGTCCAGGTCGGCGCGGAGCCGGGCCGCCGCGTCGATGTCGATGCGCGGGGTGTCCCCGTCGCGGACCAGGTAGGTCTCCCCCGCCGAGGTGTGCCGCGCGCGCAGGTGCAACGTCGCCCAGCCGGTGACGGAGACCGCCTTGGCGAGCGTCACCCCGCCGACCGCGAGGTCCCGGTCGGCCACCTCCCGCTTCGTGGTCAGCAGCACGTCCAGCAGGTGGTCGCCGCCGCTGGTGGTGACCGAGCTGGTGAGCCGGGTCCCGCCGCCGAGGTCCACGTCGTTCCTGGTCAGGTCGCCGGCCAGGGCGTCGGACGCGGTGCGGGTGAGTTTGTCGGCGTCCACCAGGGCGCCCGGGCTGACCCCGAGCAGCGGCAGCGGCTGGCCGATCAACCCGACCCGGGAGATCCCGCCCTCCGCCCAGGTGGCGGTGCGCGACATCAGGGCCTTGAGGGCGGTCTCCCACGCCTCGTCCGCGTGCGCGGGCGCCGCTGTCCACACCAGAGCCATCGCGGCGGTCAGCACCGTCGCGACGGCCGCGGCGAGCAGCCGTCGTAGAGCCACCATGAGCCACCTCGTTCGTCCGACGGCCGTCCGCGACGGCGCTGGTCCGGCCAGCACATCGATCGCGGAAGATGCTCACAACGACTGTGTCGGTTTCGTGACAGAGCGTTGAACCGAACGGTCGAGCGCACGCCGCCACCCGGCCCAACAAACTGTCCTCGCGGGTCCACGTGCCGCCCGCCTACCGTGCTCATCCCCCCACCAACCCAGTCGGGAGGCGCCGTGCCGTTCCGGACCACCGCCCTACGCACCGCCCTGATGGCCGGCGTCGCCCTGCTCGCGGCCGCCACCGCGACCACCGCGCCGGCCGCCGGCGCCCCCGCCGGCCCGGAACCGGTCCCCGGCGCCGCCGCGGCCGACGCCGGCCGGGCCGCGCCGTACCGGGTCACCCACCTGAAGGCCAAGACCGACGTCGACGCGGTCGCCCGGACCGGCGCCGCGATCGAGTACGTCGAGCACGGCGACCTGATCGTGCGGGCCACCCCGGCCGAGGTACGCGCGATCCACCGCCTCGGCCTGCGGACGATCCCGCTGTCCACGGACCCGTCGGGGCCCGGCACGATGGCGTTCCCGTCCTCGGACGCGGCCTACCACGACTACGCCGAGACGGTCGCCGCGGTGGACGCCGTCGTCGCGGCCCACCCGACGATCGCCAGCCGGCGCGTCATCGGGAAGTCGTACGAAGGCCGGGACATCGTGGCCCTGAAGATCTCCGACAACGTCGCCGCCGACGAGGGCGAGCCGGAGATCCTGTTCACCGCCAACCAGCACGCCCGCGAGCACCTGACCGTGGAGCAGGCGCTCTACATCGCCGACCTGCTCACCGGCCAGTACGGGTCCGACCCGCGGATCAGCCGGCTGGTCGACGGCCGGGTGTTCTGGATCGTGCCGATGGTCAACCCCGACGGCGCCGAGTACGACCACGCCACCGGCACCTACCAGTCCTGGCGCAAGAACCGGCAGCCCAACACCGGCACCACCGAGGTCGGCACCGACCTGAACCGCAACTGGGGCTACAAGTGGGGCTGCTGCGGCGGCTCGTCGAAGTCGCCCGCCTCGGAAACCTACCGGGGCAAGGCGGCGTTCTCCGCGCCGGAAACCGCCGCGGTCCGGGACTTCGTGCTCAGCCGGCGCGACCCGAACGGCGGCAAGCAGCGGATCAAAGCCGCGATCGACTTCCACTCGTACGGCCAGCTGGTGCTCTGGCCGTTCGGCTACACCAAGGCCACCACGGTGACCAACATGAGCGCCGACGAGTACGCCACCTACGAGACGCTCGGCCGGCAGCTCGCGGCGACCAACGGGTACACGGCGGAGCAGGCCAGCTCCCTGTACGTCACCGACGGCTCGATCGACGACTGGCTCTGGGGCCAGGAGCGGATCTTCACATACACCTTCGAGCTGTACCCGGACGACTGGACCGTGGGCTTCTACCCGCCCGCCTCGGACATCCCGAAGGCGACCGGCGCGAACCGCGAGGCCGTGCTGACCTTCTCCGAGTACGCGGACTGCCCGTACCGGGCGATCGGCAAGGACGCCACCTACTGCCCGGCGGCGAACCAGTTCGGCATGACCCTCGCGCCGACCAGCGGGACGGCGACGGCGGGCGGCTCGGTGAGCACCACGGTCACCACGACGACCAGCTCCGGCAGCCCGCAGCAGATCGACCTGAGCGCGAGCGGGCTGCCGGCCGGCGCCACGGCCGTCTTCTTCCCGCCCTCGATCACCTCCGGCCAGACCTCCACCATGGTGATCTCGGTGCCGGCGGGTACCCCGCCGGCCAGCTACGGGGTGTCCGTCACCGGTACCGGCACCAGCACCACCCGGACCGCCGCCTTCGGGCTGGACGTCGACGGACGGGCCGGCTGCGTCGGCGCCAACGACACGGACCTGCCGATCCCCGACCTCACCGAGGTCCGCAGCCCGATCACCATCAACACCTGCGCGGGCAACGCCACCGGTGCGGCCGCGGTGGAGGTGCACATCGTCCACCCGTACGTCGGTGACCTGGTGCTGACCCTGGTGGCGCCGGACGGCACCGAGTACGTGCTGCGGGACCGGACCGGCAGCGGCGCGGACAACATCGACCAGACGTTCCCGGTCGACCTGTCCGGTGCGGTCGCCAACGGCACCTGGCAGCTCAAGGTGTACGACGCGGCGGTCACCGACACCGGAACCCTGGACCGGTGGAAGCTGTCCCTGTGACCGTCACCGCTCCCGCCCCCGGCCGTTGACGGCCGGTGGCGGGAGCGGCGGGTCAGAAGGGCGCGTCGACGGCGAGCCGCCGCACCTGGGTCAGGTACGGGTCCAGCTCACCCACCTCGAACCGGCAGGTGCCGATGACGTGCCAGAACTGGCCGCCCGGGTCACCGTCCAGCTTGTACCGGCCGTCCGGGCTCACCGCCGCCCAGCCGTCGGGCAGGCCGATCAGGGTGGTCCGCAGCTGGGCGTGCTCCGGGTCGGCGACGTCCCACAGCCGCACGGTGCCGTCGTCACCGGCGCTGGCCAGGAGGCTGCTGTCGGGACTGAACGCCACCGACCAGACCCGCCGGGTGTGTGCGGCCAGGGTGCCGTGCAGCCGGCCGGTGCCCGGGTCCCAGAGCCGGATGACGAGGTCGTCGCCGGCCGTGGCGAGCAGGTTGCCGTTGGGGCTGAACGCACACGACCAGAGCCGGCCCGTGTGCTCGGTGAGCACCGTGCGCCGCTCGCCGGTGAGCGCGTCCCAGACCACGGCCACGCCGTCGTTGCTGGCGCTGGCGAGCAGCGTCCCGTCGGTGTTGAAGGACACCGCGTACACCCGGTCGGTGTGGTGTTCGAGGGTGAGCCGGCAGGTCGCGGTGGCCGCGTCCCAGAGCCGGACGAGCTGGTCGTCGCAGCCGGTGGCGATGGTCTCGCCGTCCGGGCTGAACGACATGGCGCGCACCCGGCCCCGGTGCGGGGTGAGCGTGGCGAAGTGCCGGCCGGTACGCCGGTACCACAGCCGCACGGTGTCGTCGTCGTTCGCGGTGGCGAGGGCGTCGCCGTCTGGGCTGAACGCGGTCGCCCAGACGTGGTCGGTGTCCACGTTGAGCTCCCGCTCGTCGACGCCGGTGTCGGTGTTCCACAGGTGCACGCCACCGTCGCCGCTCGGCGAGGCGACCAGCGACTCGCCCGGGCAGAAGACCGCCGACAGCAGCCGGTCGGCCGGGCTGGCGAGCTGCCGGACCAGCCGGCCCGTGCGCGGCTCCCAGAGCCGCACCACACCGTCGTTGCCGCACGCCGCGAGGACCTCGCCGTCGTCCCGGAAGGACAGCGCCGTGACCCGCCGGCCGTGCCCGCGCAGGGTGTGCTGGAGCTGGCCGGTGCGCACGTCCCACAGCCGGGTGGTGCCGTCGTTGCTGCTGGTCGCCACCTGGGCCTGGTCGGGCCGCCACACCACCGGCCACACCGAGCCGCGGTGCCGGGTCAGCTCGTGCCGCAGCTGGCCGTCGGCGCTGTCCCAGAGCTGGATCGCGCCGTCGCTGGCGGCCGTGGCGAGCAGGCTGCCGTCGCCGTTGAACCGGACGCTGTAGATGGCGCCGCGCTGCCGGCCGAGCACCCGGACCGGGCGGCCGGTCTCCACCTCCCAGAGCCGCAGCGCGCCGTGGGTGTCGCCGGTCGCCATGAGCGTGCCGTCGGGGTGGATGTCGAGGGCGTACACGTCGGCCTCGTGGCCGCGCGGCTGGCGCAGCAGCTCGCCGTCGGTGGCCCGGCGGATCCAGACCCGGCCGTGCTGGCCGACCGCGGCCAGCAGGCGGCCGTCCGGGCTGTGCACCACCCGGTAGACCACCTCCGGCTCGCGCACCTCGAAGGCGAGCCGGCCGGAGGGGATGTCCCAGCCCCGGACCACGCCGGCGCTGTCCACCACCACGACCCGCCGGCCGTCCGGGCTGAACGAGGTGCCCCAGATCGGCGCGGCGTGGCCGGGCCACTCGTGGCGCAGCCGCACGGTCCGGGTGTCGTAGAGCCGGACCACACCGGCCGCGTCGCCCACCACCAGCCGGCCCCGCTCGCCGTCGGTGAGCAGCGGCCACACCCAGCCGGCGAAGACGTCCTCGATGACGTGCCGCACGTCGCCGTGGTCGGCGTCCCAGAGCCGTACGGTGAGGTCCGCCGCCCCGGTCACCAGCTGGTGCGAGGCGGCGTCGAAGCGCACCGCGTAGACCCGGCCCCGGTGACCCTGCAGGGTGCGCACCGGCAGCCCCGCCGCGGTGTCGCAGATGAGCACACCACCGTCGTCGCTGCCCACCGCGAGCACCGCCCCGTCCGGGCTGTACGCCACCGGCACCGGCAGCCGGCCCACCTCGAAGCCGTACGCCACGCCCACCGCGGGCGGGGCCAGGCCCGGCGCGACCGGACGGCCCGGGGCGACCACGGCGCCGCGCAGCTCCGGCGCGCGCAGCAGCGCCGCGTCGGCGCTCACGTCGATCAGGGCGGTCCGGTGCCACCTGCTGCCGGTGATCCGGGCGCCGCGCAGGTCGGCGCGGAACAACCGGGCGCCGGCCAGCTCCGCGTCACGCAGGTCCGCCCCGGCGAGGCGGGCCTGGTCCAGGCGGGCGCCGCGCAGCCGGGCGTGCTCCAGCCGCGCCTCGGTGAGGTTGGTGGCGACCAGGCGGGTGTCGGTCAGGTCGGCGCCGGTCAGGTCCGCCCCGGCCAGTTCCCGGTGCGACAGGTCCTCGCCACGCAGCACCGCGCCGCGCAGGTCGGCCCGGTCGGGCAGCCGTAGCCGGGCGCTGAGCCGCAGCGCGTTGGCCCGGACCGTCTCCCCGGCCGCCTCGTCACCCAGCACCCGGGCGGTCCAGGCGGTGCACCGGGCCGGGTCGGCGAGGTCGCCGAGGAACTCCACGGTCAGCGCGGACAGCGGGCGCACCGCCAGCGCGGTCGGCTCCTCGCCCCGGTTGAGCTGCGCGGCGATCCCCTCGGCGACCAACCACTCCATCACCGAGGTGTGGATGAACCCGAACAGCCCGTCGTCGGTGCGGACCAGCAGGCTGCCGGCGCCCACCGCGTGGATCGCCTGCGGCGCGGACAGCCGGGAGTCGGCCAGCCCGGCGAGCTGGCCGGCGGCCTCGGCCAGCTCGGCCAGTCGCAGGTAGGACTCGCCGCTCTCCCAGAGCTGGAAGGCCAGCCGGCTCACCGCGTGCCACAGCTCGGGCCGGCGCAGGCTCACCGGCGCGCCCGGGATCCCCTGGGTACGCCGCTCCTCGAAGTCCAGCCAGGACTCCAGGATCTCCCGGTAGAGCGCCGCCGCGCTGAACGTGCCACCCGCCCCGGCCACCGCGGCCAGCCGCCCCTCGTCGAGGTTGGCGATGAAGCCGAGCATCCGCGGGTTGCGGGAGAGGCCGAGCAGGTCCTTCACCCCGGCCAGCAGGTCGAGCCGCTCGCGGGCGGCCCGCTCGTCCCCGCCGTAGCGGTTGCGCAGGAAGGTCTCGATCTGGCCGGGGGTGAAGTCCTCGATCGCCAGCACGCGGCGGTGCGGCAGCAGGCCCACCCGCTCGCCCAGGGCGGTCAGCACCTGCGAGTTGGTCTTGAAGTGCTGGGTCCGGCTGCTCACCACGATCTTCGCGTGGCCCTCGGCGGCCTGGAGCAGGGTCTCCAGGTGGTCGGCGGCCCGGTCGTAGGTCACCCGGGCGACCAGCTCGTCGAAACCGTCGAAAAGCAGCACGATCCGCCCCTGGCGGAGCATGTAGCGGAACGCCTTGAGGTCGATCACCTGCTCGCCGTGGTTGGCCAGGTGCGCGGCGACGAGGCCGTCGACCGAGTGCGCCTTGTCCAGCGCGCGCAGCTCCACCAGGATCGGGATGAGGTCCGGGGCGGCGGTGGGCAGCCGGCGGGCCACCTCGCGCAGCGCGAACGTCTTGCCCCGGCCGAAGTCGCCGAGCACCAGCACGAACCGGCCGTCCGGCGCGGAGATCAGCTCCAGCAGCTCGTCCACCACGTCCTCGCGGACCCGCTGGTCGGCGCCGACCAGGTGCCGGTAGCGCTGCGGCACGTACTGGCCGGGCGGGTAGAGCCGGTCGGCCTGCAGCCGGGCGGTCTGCGCGGCGACGTACTCGCGCAGGTCGAGCAGGCCCTGGAACTCGGTCAGGTGCAACAGCCGCACGCCGCGCCGCTGCGCCGCCTCGGCCAGCCCGCGCGGCACCCGGTCGCCGTCGTAGACCAGCTCGGAGGGGATGTCCGGGTCGGTGGCGTGCACCCGCCGGGCGAAGTGGTCGACCTCGGCCGGGGTGGGGGTGCCCACGTACGCCCCGACCCGCTGCTGCCGGACCACCCCGTCCGCCCGGTAGGTGACGTAGAGGTGCGGCGGGTCGGCCTCGACCCGGCGGAGCAGCACCCGGTCGTGGCGCGCCTCGCAGACCTCGGCGAGCCGGTCCAGCAGGCGCTCCAGCGGGGCGGGCGGCGCGGCGGCCGGCGGGTCGGTGGCGGCGCCCTGGGTGGGCCCCTCGACCACGGTGGGCCGCCGGGGGTCGGGCACCTGGGCCGGGCCGGCCGCGCCGAACGTCGCCTCGGCGTGCGGCCAGCTCAGGCTGGTCGGCTCGCCCACCTCGTGCCGGTCGTCGCGGCCGAGCACCCAGCGGGTCATCCCGTCGGCGTCGAGCCGGAGCACCTGGGCACGGCCGTCGCGGGAGGCGGTGGCCAGCGGCACCACCGGGTCGACCCGGGCGCCGGGCGCGGCGTCGGCGAGCAGCAGGTTGAGCATCGGGCCAACCAGCCGGTTGAACGACCCGCGATCGCGCAGCGCCGCCCGGTCGGGCACGGCCACCTCGTCGGCGTACGGGGTGCGCGGGCCGGGCGCGTGCGCCATCGCGCCCAGCCGCAGCCACCCGGACTGCTGGTAGTGACGCAGCCGCTGGGCGAACCAGGTGGACTGCGCCTCGCCGAGGAAGCCGTACCGGTCCTCCTCGCGGTGGGTGATCGCGACGGTGGAGTTCAGCCCGGCCACCACCACCCGCAGGTCCGGCACCGGGAAGAGGGTCCACGGCTGCTCGCTGTCGAAGATCCGGTCCTCGAGGCCCTGGTAGAGCTCGTCGAAGAGGCGCGCGTAGTGCCGCCACTTCGGCCAGTACGGCGGCTGCGGGTCGACGTCGTCGGCCTCGCAGGTGGCGAAGTAGGCCCGGCTCGCGGCCATGGTGACGTCACGCGGGCCGGGCACCACGACCAGCCGGTGCGGCTCCAGGCCGAGCAGCACCCGCAGCCCGGTGAGGAAGCTCAGCGCGTCCGAGAACTCCCGGGGGCTGCCCGACTCGGTGAGGTTGCCGGCCACCACCAGCAGGTCGGGCCGGGGCACCCCGTCGTTCATCAGCAGGGTGAGGTCGCCCATCAGGTGTTCCTGGAGTTCGCCCGGGGTGACCGGGGCGCCCGGCTCGATCACGCCGCGGCCGAAGCGCGGCCCGGCCACCTGGAGCACGGTCAGGGCGCCGCGCGCCGTCGGCCCGGCCGCGGCGGCCGGCGGGAACGGTGGCGGGTTGATCGGGGTACGCCGGGCGCGGCGCGGCG
>NZ_MUYZ01000078.1:0-23396 GCF_003013775.1 Micromonospora sp. MH33 | reverse complement strand
TTCGGCGCCGGCCTGCGGCTGAACCGCCGGCAGCTGTTCAGCCGGGAACTGCCCGACGCCGAGGCCCGCCGGTACGTCTCCCGGCTGGGCCGGGCCGGCCGCCGGGCGCAGTGGCAGCTGCTCACCGGCCGGCAGCCGGAGCCGGCGGTGGGCCGTCCGCCGGTGCTGGTGCTGGGCAGCCCCGACGACCGGGTGGTGCCGGCGGCGGCGCTGACCGGGGCGGCCCGCCGCTACGCCTCGGCCCCGCTGCTCTTCCCCGGCATGGGCCACGACCTGATGCTCGACGCCTGCTGGCGGGAGCCGATCGACGCGATCCTCGACTGGCTGGAGAAGGACCCCACCCCCGCCCTCGGGTGAGCGCCGGCGTCAGCCGCTCGTCGTGCGCCGGCCGGGCAGGGAGGTGGTCTCCTCCAGCGCGCTCAGGTAGGACCCCGCCCAGGCGTGGATGTCGTTGCGGCCCAGGTGCTCCCGCATCGCCCGCATCCGGGCCGCCACGTCCTCGGGCGCGGCCCGCAGCGCGGCCAGCAGCGCCGCCTTGAGCCCGTCGAGGTCGTGCGGGTTGACCAGGTACGCCTGGGCCAGCTCGGCGGCCGCCCCGGCGAACTCGCTGAGCAGGAGCGCGCCGGTGCCGTCCACCCGGGCCGCCACGTACTCCTTGGCCACCAGGTTCATCCCGTCCCGCAGCGGGGTCACCGCCATCACGTCGGCGACCCGGTAGAGGGCGACCAGCTCGGCGGGGTCGAAGGGCTGGCTGAGGTAGTGGATCGCCGGCTCGCCGACCCGGCCGAACTCGCCGTTGATCCGGCCGACCTGGTGCTCCACCCGGTCGCGGAGGATCTGGTACTGGGCCACCCGGTCCCGGCTGGGCACCACCACCTGGACCAGCACGGTGTCGCGGACCTTGACGTCCCCGCTGGCCAGCAGCTCGTGGTAGGCCTTGAGCCGCTGCTCGATGCCCTTGGTGTAGTCCATCCGGTCGACGCTGAGGATGACGCGCTCCGGGTCGCCGAGGTCCTGCCGCAGCCGCCGGGCGCGGTCGGCGACGTCGGGCCGGGCGGCGAGCGTGGCCATCTCGGCGGTGTCGATGGAGACCGGGAAGGCGCCGATCCGGACCACCCGGTCGCCGACGCCGATCCGCCGGTCGGTGGCGGGCAGGTCGAGCACCTTCGTCACGAGCTGGGCGAAGTTGTGCGCGGCCTGGGCCCGCTGGAAGCCGATCAGGTCGGCCCCGAGCATCCCGCGCAGCAGCTCGGCCCGGCGGGGAAGCTGCATGAACAGCTCCGGCGGCGGGAACGGCACGTGCAGGAAGAAGCCGATCCGCAGGTCGGGGCGGAGGTCGCGGAGCAGCCCCGGCACGAGCTGGAGGTGGTAGTCCTGCACCCAGACCAGCCCGCCGGGCTCGGCCACCTCGGCGGCGGCCTCGGCGAACCGCTGGTTGACCCGCTGGTACGCCTCCCACCAGCGCCGGTGGTACTCGGGCTGTTCGACCGCGTCGTGGTAGAGCGGCCAGAGGGTGGCGTTGGCGAAGCCCTCGTAGTGGTCGCGGAAGTCCTCGCCGTTGAGCGGGACGGCGTGCATCCGGACCCCGTCCACGTCGGGCAGGTGCGGTGCCGGGCCGGTGCCGCCGGCCCAGCCCACCCAGGTCGCCGGGGTGTGCCGGAGCAGGGGGTGCAGGGCGTTCATCAGGCCGCCGGGGCTGCGGCGCCACTCGAAGGCGCCGTCCGGCGCCACACTGTCGTCGATGGGGAGGCGGTTGGCCACCAGCACAAGGGGGCTCTGTCGCATCTCGGGCATTCCGATCTGCAGGGGACCGACCACCGGAGGAGGGGCCCAACCCGGACAGCCGGTGCGGGATGTGACGTACAGCGGTATTCCTACTGACAGTAAGTTACACCCCTGTTACGTCGCCGCCCCGGGGCGAGCGGTGTCCCGCCATCCGGGCCGCGGGGGCGCGCCCGATCAGACGACCGCGCCGTCGTCCGGGTCGTGCTCGTCGGAGTCGCCGGGGCGCAGCCGCCAGATCAGCATCACGAAGCCGGCCAGGATGCCGGTGAAGCCGAACAGGGTCACCACCCGCGGGTCGACCGTCGACAGCAGGGTGGGGGAGAGGAAGAGCAGGAAGCCGAGCACGATGCAGAGCACGCCGACCACCGCGTACTTCGAGAAGCGCGGCAGTGGGGGCGGCGGTGGCGGGGTGTAATGCTCCTCGTCCCCGTCGCCGGGCAGGTCGGCGCCGAACGTGTCCAGGCCGTCCAGGAGCGAGGGCTCGTCCTGCCGCCCCCGGCTCAGCGAGATGCCGGAGACGTCCGCGGCGTAGGGCAGCCGCCGCACGTCGGTGGCGGTCGGGCCGGCGGTCTCCTCGGCGCGGCCCGGGGTGCCGCCGCCCGGGGTGGCCGGGTCGACCGGGTCCACCGGGTCGTCGACGTCCTCCGCGGCCGGCCAGGGGTGGCTCCCGGCGCTCGGCGCGGTGTGGAAACCGGCGACGATCTTCGCCCACTCGGCCTCGATGTCCGGCTCGTCGTCGCGGGCCGGCTCGCGGCCCCCCTCGTCGCTGAGCTGGGTGAGGTAGTCGCGGGCGGTGGTCAGGTGGGAGCGGTCGACGTAGAGCCGGTCGATCGGGCGGGACGGGACGGTGGTGGTGCGGGTCACCGGGTTGAGGTCGGCCGAGGGCTGGAGGTAGGCGGCGATCCCGCCGGCGGCGAGCACGTCGAGCAGGTGCTCCCCGACGCGCGGATCGACATCGCCCGCGACCGCGTACTCGGCCGCGTCGAGCCCGTTGTCCCGCCGTCCCCGGCGGGGCCCGCCCCCTGACACCGGACACCCCCTTCGCCGCACCGTCGTGCCCTGAATCCTGACACGCCGGGACCCGGTTCCGGGAGTGCGTTGTGGCGTGCCGCTCCCTGTTCGTACGCTCTTCCCCGACAGTCCCGCTCGCCGACGGCGCCCCGGGCACGGTCCCGGCGGCCCCCGCCGCACCCCGGCGACCGGCCCGTCACCGCTCCCGCCTGGAAGGACCCCGGTGCTGTACTGGCTGCTGAAGTACATCATGCTCGGCCCGCTGCTGAGGTTGATCTTCCGCCCGCAGGTCGAGGGGCTGGAGAACGTCCCGGAGGCCGGCCCGGTGATCCTGGCCAGCAACCACCTCTCCTTCTCGGACTCGATCTTCACCCCGTTGATCGTCAAGCGAAAAGTAACATTCATCGCGAAAGCCGAATATTTCACCGGTAAGGGTCTCAAGGGCTGGCTGACCAAGATGTTCTTCGTCGGCTCCGGCACCATCCCGGTCGACCGCTCCGGCGGCCGGGCCGCCCGCGCCGCCCTGGACACCCAGCTCAGGGTGCTGCGGTCCGGCGGCATCGCGGGCATCTACCCGGAGGGCACCCGCTCGCCGGACGGCCGGCTCTACCGGGGCAAGACCGGCGTGGCCCGGCTCGCCCTGGAAAGCGGTGCCCCGGTGGTGCCGATGGCCATGCTCAACTCCGACGCGATCCAGCCCACCGGGCAGATCGTCCCCAACCTCGGCCGGGTGCGGATCCGCTTCGGCGCCCCGCTCGACTTCTCCCGCTACGCCGGGATGTCCGGCGACCGGTTCGTCGAGCGCGCCGTCACCGACGAGATCATGTACGAGCTGATGGAACTGTCCGGCCGCGAGTACGTGGACATGTACGCCCAGAAGGCGAAGGCCCAGCCCCGGGAGGCCGTTCCCGCCTGACGTCAGCCGGCCCCGGCGATCCGGAGCAGGCCGGCGGCGGCGTGCCGTTCGGCGAAGGCGCGTACCCGGGCGAGCGTCTCCGCCGCGGCCGCCGGATCCGCCTCGGCCAGCGGCCCCACCGCGAGGGCGGACGCGATGACGTGGTCGGTGACGTCGGTCATCTCGGCGTAGCTCGCCGCCGCCGCGCTGAACAGGCTGGCCGCCCGCTGGACGTCGCCGTCCCGCCGCGCCAGCGCCGCGTCGGCGGACCGGCCCGCCGCCCGCGCCCAGCGCGTCGTCCGCGGGGCGCGGGCCAGCAGGTCGCGGACCAGGAGCGCCGCCTCACCACCGAGCACCCCCGCCACGTGCCCGACCGCCGGCACCCACTCCGCGAACGGGATCATGCGGGTCCGCCGCCAGTCGGTCTCGAGTTCGGCGAGCAGCGCCAGCGCCTCGTCCCGCCGGCCCTGCACCGCCCGGCACAACGCGGCGTGCGCCACGGTGGACCGCAACACCCGGTGGAAGCCGCTGCGCCGGGCCGCGATCAGCGCCTGGTCCACCAGGTCGGCGCCGTCGCCCTCCGTACCGCCGTCGGGCGGCGCGTCGCCGAGCGCGCGGATCCAGCCGGAGACCGCCACGATGTGCAGGTCCCACTCGTCGGTCGGGCGTCGGGTCGACCCGTCGGCCATCCGCACCGCCGCCGTCCAGTCCCCGCTGTAGTACGACCGGCTCCACTGGTCGGCGAAGCTGACCGTCAGGCCGTGCTCGCCGGCCAGGTCCAGCGAGCGCTGCTCGTCGACCAGGCGGGCCGAGCCGGTCAGGTCGCCCTCCTCCTGCAACGCCCAGGCCAGGTTGTGCACCGCGCGCCGCCGGCTGGTCAGCCGCTCCACCCGGCACTCCTCGGTCACCTCGGCGAGCTCGGCGTACGCCTCCTCGACGCCGGCCTGGTAGCGCGCCACGGCCAGGGTGATCCGGGCGTTCGCCCGCGCCTCCCGCAGCTCCAGCCGCTCGGCCAGTTCGGCGGCGGCCCGGGCGGCGGCGCACGCGGGCTCGGCCTCCGCGTCGAGCATGTGCGTCCGGGCCAGCTCCAGCAGCGCGCCGACCTTGTCCTCGCTGTCCGGCAGCCCGGCGTGCAGCCGGATCGCCCGGTCCAGGCAGCGCAGCGTCTCCGACCGGTCCGCCCGGGCCCAGGCCGCGGTGGCCAGCAGCCGCCACGCCTTCGCCGCGCCCGGCAGGTCGCCCGCCCCCGCCAGCCGGTCGGCCAGCGAGGTGAGGGACTCCGTGCCCCCGCCCACCAGGAACCCGTCGCGGTCCCGGTAGAACGCCAGCTCCGCCTGGAACAGGTCCAGGGAGGGGTCCGGTCCGCAGTCCACCGCCAGCGCGCGGCCGACCAGCGTGGCCGCGGTGTCCAGCGCGTGCAGCGCGTACGCCCGGCGCGCGGCCCGGTGCAGCGCGTTCCGGGTGGCCCGGGCGTACGGGGAGGGGTCGAGGCCGACCGTGCGGGCGATCTCGTGCGCCGCCCACCGGTGGTTGGCCAGCACCTCGGCCAGGTCGTGCTGGCGGCCGTCGGCGAGCTGCTCCAGCCAGTCGGCGGTGCGCTGGTGCCGGGTGACCCGTTCCGCCCGGGGCAGCCGCTGGTAGCAGACGTCCCGGACCAGGATGTGCCGGAACCGGTACTCGGGCTGGCCCGGCATGGTCGAGGCGGGCAGCTCGTAGACGAGGTCGCGGCGCTGGAGGCGGTGCAGCGCCCGCTCCACCCACTCCGCCGGCCGGCCCAGGGCCAGGGCCACCGGCGCCGCCCAGAACTGCACGCCCACCACGGAGGCCGCCTGGAGCACCGCCCGGTCGGCCGGGTCGAGCAGGTCCAGCCGGTTGGCGATGACCGCCTGGACGGTTCGGGGCATCCCCGTCCCACCGCCCGGGTCCAGCGGCGGGAGGGCCGTCCGCCGGTCGACGAGCCCGCCGTCGAGCAGCATCCGCGCGTACTCCTGGGCGTACAGCGGATTGCCGTCGGCGAACTCGATCAGCGGCCCGCGGGCCTTCGCCGGCAGGGTGGTGTGGCCGAGCAGCAGCGAGTAGAGGGTGTCGATGTCACCGTCGTGCATGGGCGGCACCGAGATGGACATGGCGCCGCTGATCGTTCCAGTCCACGCCGGGTGCCGCTCGCGGAGCTCCGGGCGGGCGGTCGCGATCACCAGCAGTGGCACGTTGCGGGCGGCCGCGCCGAGCTGCTCGACGAAGGAGAGCATGGTCTCGTCCGCCCAGTGCATGTCCTCGAAGACGAGCACCGTGGGACCGGTCGCGGCCAGCGTGAGCAGGAACCGCCGCCAGGCCGCCTCGGTCTCGGCGGAGGTGAGCCGCTCGCCGGGCACGCCGACCAGGGGGCCCAACGCCTCGGCCAGCCGCACCGCGTGTGGGTCGGCCAGCCGGCCCAGCCGGTCCCGCAGGCGCTCGCGCATGGCGGCCGGGTCGTCGGAGTCGGGCAGCCCGAGCCAGCTCCGGACGATGTCGGCCAGGGCGGCGTAGGTGACGTTCTCGCCGAACGGCGGGCAGTGGCCGATCAGCCAGGTGACCCGCGCTCCGGGCAGGTTCGCCGCGTGGCGCGCCAGCTCGCGCAGCAGCCGGCTCTTGCCCACCCCCGCCGGGCCGAAGACGGTCAGCAGCTGGGAGGTGCGTTCGGTGACGGTGCGGTGCAGCGCGCTGACCAGCAGGCCCCGCTCGTGGTCCCGGTCGACCATCGGGGTCAGCTCGGCGGTGTGTCCGTCGCGGCGGGGCCGGGCGCGGACGGCCAGCCAGATCCGGCTCACCGCCGACCGCCCCCGCAGCGTGACGGGTGGCTGGTCGGTGTACTCCATCTCGTGCCGGGTGGCCGCCCAGGTGCTCTCGTCGACCACCACGCCGCCGGCGGGGGCGAGCCCCTGCAACCGGGAGGCGGTGTTGACCACATCGCCGGTGACGAACGCCTGGCCACCGTCGCGGGCGGCGGCGAGGTCGACCAGGGCCTCACCGGTGGCGATGCCGACCCGGAAGTCGAGCGGCGGGTGCGGGCCGGCCGGCTGCCGGGCCAGGCTCCGTTGCAGCTCCAGCCCCGCCCGCACGCAGCGCAGCGCGTCGTTGTCCGTGGCCACCGGCGCCCCGAACAGCGCCATCACCGCGTCGCCGATGTACTTCTCCACCACACCGCCGTACTGGTGCACCAGCCGGCGCACGGTGGCGAAGTACGCCTGCTGGAGCCCGCGGGCCTGTTCCGGGTCGGCCCGTTCGGCGTACGTGGTGAAGTCCACGATGTCGATGAAGAGCACGCTGACCTGCCGGCGGTCCTCCTGCACCGCGACGGCGTGGTCGCGCAACGGCTGCCCGCAGTTGGTGCAGAAGTTCGCCTCGGCGTTGTTGGCGTGACCGCAGCCCGGACAGGTCGCCGCGAGGGGCCGGCCGCAACCGCCGCAGAAGCGGTCGTCCGGGCCGGCGGTCCGGGAGCAGTGTCCACAGGTGAGGTCGATGTCCAGCTCCGTACGCGTGAGGTCCCCATCGTCCCGCGCGGCCGGGCAGTCGGGTACCCGACGGGTCGGCGGGACGTCAAGGCCGATCGGCCGGGTCTAGTCTTCCGTACCAGGAAGTTCCGTCGACAGGGAGAGTGCCGTGCACGTCCGACTGTCCGCCTCCTGGACCGATCCACGAGGGATGGTGTGGGCCTCGGGCGACACGGTCGACGTCGACGCCGTCACCCTCGCCGAACTGGAGGAAAAAGGCATGGTAGAGCAGCCCGTGGGCGCTGAATCGACTAAGACCACGACGACCACCACGACCAAGGGAACCGACCCGCAGAAGATCGGTCCCGGCCCGAGCTCGCCGCCGGCCGACACCTCGGAAAAGTGACCGGACGGTGGGGCCGGCGGTAGTCCCGCCGGCTCCACCGACCCTCCACGCTGCTCAGGCGACCGCCGCGACGGCGGGCCGGCGCCGAGGGCGCGGGAGAGCAGTGGTACGACCAGCGTGACGGCCGCGAGCAGGGAGCCGGGCCGGACGCGGGTTACGCGCGGCCCGGCGGTCAGGTCATCCGGTCAGCGGTCGTTCATGCCGGCGCGGCGGCGCAGCGCGGCCACGTCCGTGACCACGATCCGGCGCCCCTCGGTGCGCAGCCAGCCCCGGCTGGCGAAGGAGCCGATGGCCTGGTTGACGCTCTGCCGCGAGCCGCCGGCCATCTCGGCGAGCTGACTCTGGTTGAGCTCGATGGTGATCATCGGGGCCTGGCTCTCGCCGGCCAGCCGGACCAGCGTCTTGGCCACCCGCCCGGGCAGGTCGAGGAAGACGTGGTCGGCGTTCTGCTCGGTGAGCCGGCGGATCAGCTGGCCGAGGGAGCGCATCACCGCGTCGAGGATGCGCGGGTTGGAGTGCACCAGCTCCATGAAGGCCGGCCGGGACAGCGCCAGCGCCGCGCAGTCCTCGATCGCCTCGGCCGACGCCGACCGGGTCGAGGCGTCCAGCAGGGAGACCTCGCCCAGCACGTCCGGCGGTCGGATGACCGACAGCACGGCGCGCTCGCCGGTGGGGGCCGTGCGGAAGACCGCCACCGCGCCCCGGCGCAGCACGATCAGCGACTCGCCGGGGTCGTTCTCGACGAAGAGCAGCTGTCCCTTGCGGTAGGTGCGCGGCACGGCCGCGGCGATGACCCGCTGCCGCACCTCCGGCTCCAGCCCGGCGAACATCTCCACGCCCGTGAGCGCGTCACCCGGCTCCGGCAGGCGCATCTCCACGGCCCAACCCCTCCCCGGTCAAGGACCACAACTCGCACACCGGGTGAACCTGTCAACCCCCGGCACGAGGCATCTCAACCGGTTCGGCGTCCGGTAGCGGTACACATCAGATCATGACGCTCCGGTCGCGTGCTGTACACCCCTGGAGACACTTCCGTGACCGTCGCGAGCTGGGACGGCGGGCCGCCGACCTCGGCGGACGCCCCGGCGACCGGCGGCCCGCGGCGGTGGGCGAGGATGGTGGCGATGGCCTACCGCTACTTCTACGACTGTGAGTTCATCGAGGACGGCCGGATCGTCGACCTGGTGTCGATCGGCGTCGTCGATGAGTACGGCCGCGAGTTCTACGCGGTCTCCACCGAGTTCGACGACTCCCGGGCGGTGCCCTGGGTGCGCCGCAACGTGCTGGACAAGCTCCCCTCGCCGGCCGACCGGGCCTGGCGCTCCCGGGAGCGGATCCGCGACGACCTCTACGAGTTCCTCATGGCACCGGTCCGGGACCGGCCCGGCGAGCAGTTGGAGCTCTGGGCCTGGTACGCGGCGTACGACCACGTGGTGCTGGCCCAGCTCTGGGGGGCGATGCCGGCGCTGCCCCGGGAGATCCCGCGGTTCACCAAGGAACTGCGCCAGCTCTGGGACGACCGGGGCCGGCCGCGGCTGCCGGAGGCCGAGGCGGGCCGGCACGACGCGCTGGTCGACGCCCGGCACAACCTGGCCCGCTGGCGGGCCATGACCACTCGGTGAGCTGTCGGCAGGTTTGACCGGTTCTGTCCCGGGCACGGTTCGCATCGAGTCGATCCGAGGGAGGGCCGCATGAACAAGCAGCCGACCGACGTCGAGGAGGGTCGCCGCCGGGTCACCGAGCTGATCCGGGACGCGCGCGTCTGCCTGCTGACCACCACCGCCGTCGACGGGCGGCTGGTCAGCCGCCCGATGGGGCTCCAGGAGGCGGAGTTCGACGGCGACCTCTGGTTCTTCGCGTCCGCGGGCTCCGCCAAGGTCCGCCAGATCCGGGTGAACCCGCAGGTCAACGTCGGTTTCGCCGACCAGCGGCACCACGCCTGGGTGTCGGTGGCCGGCACCGCCGCCGAGGAGTGGGACCGGACCCGGGCCGAGCGGCTGTGGCACCCGCTGCTGAAGACCTGGTTCCCGGACGGGCTGGACAGTCCGGGCCTCACGCTGATCAAGGTGCACGCCGGCTCGGCCGAGTACTGGGACGCGCCGGGCAGCACGGTGGTGAACCTGCTCGGCTTCGCCCGGGCGGCGGTCACCGGGCAGCCGTCGAGGGCGGGGGAGAACCGCGAGGTCAGCTACTGACCGGTAGCCGGTCCGGGGGTCGGAACGGGCCGGGGCGCGGTGTCGGCGGGCACCCACGCCGACTACAGTGCGCACTGACGGCCCGCCCCGGGCCGGCAACGGCGCCGATGGTCTGATCTGACACATATCCTGGGGCTTATCCGGGCTTCACCTGATGTTCCAGGAGGATGAGCAGATCATGCGTATCGGCGTGCTCACCGGTGGCGGCGACTGCCCTGGTCTCAATGCGGTGATTCGGGCGGTGGTCCGCAAGGGCGTCGCCACCTACGGTCACGAGTTCGTGGGCTTCCGGGACGGTTGGAAGGGCCCGCTGGAGGGCCTGTCCAAGCCGCTGGGCATCGCGGATGTCCGCGGCATCCTGCCGCGCGGCGGCACCATCCTCGGCTCGTCCCGGACCAACCCGTTCAAGATCGACGGCGGCGTGGAGCGGATCAAGGACAACCTCGCCGCCCAGGGCGTCGACGCGCTGATCGCGATCGGCGGCGAGGACACCCTCGGTGTCGCCACCAAGCTGCACGAGCTGGGCGTCCACGTCATCGGCGTGCCGAAGACCATC
Organism: Micromonospora sp. MH33; assembly: GCF_003013775.1. Taxonomy (NCBI): domain Bacteria; kingdom Bacillati; phylum Actinomycetota; class Actinomycetes; order Micromonosporales; family Micromonosporaceae; genus Micromonospora; species Micromonospora sp. MH33. The sequence goes on along the minus strand of NZ_MUYZ01000078.1, from coordinate 13,078 downwards.
GACAACGACCTCGGCGCCACCGACTACACCTTCGGCTTCGACACCGCCGTGAACATCGCCATGGAGGCGATCGACCGGCTGCACACCACCGCGGAGAGCCACCACCGCACCCTGGTCGTCGAGGTGATGGGCCGGCACGCCGGCTGGATCGCCCTGCACGCCGGTCTCGCCGGCGGCGCGAACGTGATCCTGCTGCCGGAGCGGCAGTTCGACGTCGAGCAGGTCGCCGGCTACGTCGAGAAGCGCTTCCAGCACCAGTACGCCCCGATCGTCGTGGTCGCCGAGGGCGCCCAGCCGCTGGACGGCCAGATGGTGCTGCACAACCAGGAGCTCGACGCGTTCGGCCACGTCCGCCTCGGCGGCATCGGCCAGTGGCTGGCCGAGCAGCTGGAGGCGAAGACCGGCAAGGAGGCCCGCACCGTGGTGCTCGGCCACATCCAGCGCGGCGGCACCCCGACCGCGTTCGACCGGGTGCTCGCCACCCGGCTCGGCCTGCACGCGATCGACGCGGCGAACGAGGGCGACTGGGGCAAGATGGTCGCGATGCAGAGCACGGACATCGTCCGCGTCCCGCTGGCCGAGGCCACCCGGGAGCTGAAGACCGTGCCGCTGGAGCGGTACGCCGAGGCCGAGGTCTTCTTCGGCAGCTGACCGACGGCGGGCGGCGCGGCGGGTCCTCCGACGGGCCCGCCGCGTCGCACCGCAACCGAGAGGGGTACGGCTCATGGCACCCGAGGTGCACACGGTCGCGGTGATCGGCGCGGGCAAGATCGGCGAGCTGATGCTCTCCGGGCTGCTCCGCTCCGGCTGGCCGGTCGAGCGGCTGCTCGCCACCGCCCGGCGACCCGCCCGCGCCGAGGAACTGACCGCCCGGTACGGCGTCCGGGTCGTGGACAACCTCACCGCGGTGGACGAGGCCGAGGTGCTCGCCGTCTCGGTCAAGCCGCAGGACGCGGCCGCGCTGCTGGACGAGATCGGGCCCAAGGTGCCCGCCGACAAGCTGGTCATCTCGCTCTGCGCCGGCCTGCCCACCGCCTTCTTCAACCGCCGGCTGCCCGAGGGCACCCCGGTGGTGCGGGTGATGACCAACACCCCGGCGCTCGTCGACGAGGCGATGAGCGCGATCTCGCCCGGCGCGCACGCCACCGGCGCGCACCTGGCGCTGGCCGAGGAGATGTTCAAACCGCTCGGCGCCACCCTCCGGGTGCCCGAGTCCCAGCAGGACGCGGTGACCGCCCTCTCCGGCTCCGGCCCGGCCTACTTCTACCTGCTGGTCGAGGCCATGATCGACGCGGGCATCCTGCTCGGCCTGCCCCGCCAGGTGGCGCACGAGCTGATCGTGCAGACCGCCATCGGCTCGGCGGTGATGCTGCGCGACTCCGGCGAGCACCCGGTGAAGCTCCGCGAGGCGGTCACCTCGCCGGCCGGCACCACCATCTCCGCCATTCGCGAGCTGGAGAACCACGGCGTCCGCGCGGCCATGCTGGCGGCCCTCGAAGCCGCCCGCGACCGGGCCCGCGAGCTGGCCGCCCAGGCCGACTGAGCCCGCCCGCCCGGCTTCGAGGGAAGGTGCCCCATACTGGCGCGGTGTTCACTCTCGCCCAGGCGCGACACCTGGTGGCCACCCTGCGGCCGCGCGTCGAGGAGCTGATCCGGCTCCGCGCCGACCTTGCCGAACTCCGGATCGACCTGGCCGACCACGGGGTCAGCGCGCTCGGCGGGCTGGCCGAGGTGAAGGCCCTGGAGGCCCGGCTGCACGCCGTGGTGGAGGAGTTCCACCAGCACGGCATCCAGGTCAAGGGGATCGCCCCGGTGCTGCTCGACTTCCCCGGCGAGCGCGACGGCCGGGCGGTGCTCTGGTGCTGGCTGGAGGGGGACGAGGACGTCCGCTGGTACCACCGGGTGGAGTGCGGCTTCGCCGGCCGCCGGCCGGTCTGAACCGCGAGAGCCGGCCGGCGCCCGGTGTGAGCGTCAGCCGAGGGTGGCCAGCACGGCCGGCGCGACGTTGCCGCCGCTGAGCACCAGGACGGTCCGCTCGCCGGGCGCCACCTCGACCAGCCCCGCCCGCAGCGCCGCCAGGGTGACCGCGGCGGCCGGCTCGACCAGCAGCTTCGTGGCCTCCACCAGCTCGGCCCAGGCGGGCAGGATGTCCGCCTCCGGCACCTCCACGACCGCGTCGACCAGCGCCCGGACGTGCGCCAGGGTGTGCCGCCCGGCGAACGGGGCGGCCAGGCCGTCGGCGACGGAGGCCGGGCGGACCGGCGGCGTCGGGTTGCCGGTCCGCAGCGCGTACGACATGGCGTTGGCCCCGTCCGGCTCCACCCCGACGATCCGGGTCGTCGGTGACCCCGCGCGGATGGCCGCGGCGATCCCGCTGATCAGCCCGCCGCCGCCCACCGGTACGAGCACGAGATCGGGGCGCGGGCCGTCGGCCAGGATCTCCCGTCCCACGGTGGCCTGACCGGCGATCACGTCCGGGTCGTCGAAGGGCGCGAGCAGGTGGAAGCCGCGCTCGGCCGCAACGGCCCGGGCGGTGGCCAGCAGGTCGTCGGTGAGCACCGCCTCGGCGCCGAGCCGGCGGACCGTGGCCAGCTTGCCGGGCACCGCGTGCGGCGGCATGCAGACCACGGCGGGCAGCCCGGACGCGCGGGCGACGTGGGCCACCGCGATCGCGTGGTTGCCGGCGGAGAAGGCCACCAGCCCGGCCGGCGTGCCGGCGCGCTCGGCGTGGGCGAGCAGCGCGTTCGTCGCGCCGCGGACCTTGAAGCTGCCGGTGTGCTGGAGGTTCTCGGCCTTCACCGCCACCCGCAGGCCCAGCTCGGCGCCCAGGACCGGCGCGTCCAGCAGCGGGGTGCGGACGACCCGGCCGTCGAGCCGCTTCTCGGCCGCCGTGATGTCGTCCCCGGTGATCAGGCCCACCCGGCGAGCCTAGCCCATCCACCGCTGGCGGAAACCTTCATGAACGGATACGGCGCCGGCAACGATTTGTAGCAATAAGGGTCTATCGGCGACCGGCGCAAATCGTTGATCTTCCGCGTGCCTCCGATCTATTGATATCTATCTCCCACCACCACTTCCCACCCCCAGGAGTGCGACGTGCGGAGATCCCGTCTTGCCACCCTCGCCCTGACTCTGGCCGCCTCGCTCGGTGTCACGCTGACGCTGGGCGCCGCCCCCGCCCAGGCGGCCGCGACCGACCGCTACGTCGCTCTCGGCGACTCGTACGCCTCCGGCGTCGGCGCCGACAGCTACACCTCCGAGAGCGGGTCCTGCCTGCGCAGCACCAACGCCTACCCGGCGCTCTACAACACCAACATCAGGCCGGCCTCGTACCGCTCGGTCGCCTGCTCCGGCGCGACCACCACGGACGTCATCAACAACCAGCTCTCCGCGCTCTCCTCGACCACCACGCTGGTCAGCGTCACGATCGGCGGCAACGACGTCGGTTTCTCCAGCATCATGAGCACCTGCGTGCTCCAGGGCGAGACCCAGTGCGTGGCCGCGGTCCAGGCCGCCGAGGACAAGGCCCGCACCCAGCTGCCCGGCAAGCTGGCCAACGTCTACAACGGCATCAGGAGCCGGGCCCCCTCGGCCCGGGTCGTGGTGGTCGGCTACCCGGTCTTCTACCAGCTGGGCACGGTCTGCGTCGGGCTCAGCGCCACCTCGCGAGCCAAGATCAATGAGGGGATCAACCTGGTCGACGACATCACCCGCACGGCCGCCACCTCGGCCGGCTTCACGTTCGCCGACGTCCGGTCGATCTTCGTCGGCCACCAGCTGTGCAGCTACGGCGAGAAGTGGCTGCACGCGTTGAACTACCTGAACCTCACCGTCTCGTACCACCCGACGGCCGCGGGGCAGTCCGGCGGCTACTACCCGGTCTTCCGCTCCGCCGCGGGCTGATCCGACACGGTAGCGTCCGGGACGGGCCACGGCCTGTCCCGGACACCGTCGTTGTCGGACCCCGCCGTTAGCCTGCGGTCCGGTCGAAGTGGATCGGGGAGCGGAGGACCGGATGGGGACCTGGGCGGCGGGGCCGTTCGACAACGACACGGCGGCGGACTGGTCCGGCGACCTCGACGACGCCGCGCCCGAGGAGCGCCCGGCCCTCGTGGAGCGCGCACTGCGGACGGTCCTCGACGAGCCGGACCATCTCGACTCGGACCTCGGTGTCGAGGCGGTGGCCGCGGCCGCGGTGGTCGTCGCCCACCTGCCCGGCGCGTTCCCCGTCGACTCGCCCTACGCGCCGGACTTCCTGACCGCCGGCGCCCGGCTCGACCTGCCCGAGCGGCTGCGACCGCTGGCCGTGCGAGCACTGGACCGGGTGGTCGCCGACGACTCCGAGCTGGCCGAGCTGTGGGCCGAGGCGGGGGAGCCGAACGAGTTCCTGGCCGAGGTGGCCCGGCTCCGGGCCGCCCTCACCGCGCCCGTCTGAGCGCCTCGACGTCCCTCAGGCCGGCAGCACCTTCTCGACGGTGGCGCGCAGCTCGGGGGAGTCCGGGGTCACCGTCGGGGCGAACCGGGCGGCCACCGTGCCGTCCGGCGCGACGAGGAACTTCTCGAAGTTCCACCGCACGTCGCCGCTGTGCCCCTCGGCGTCCGGGGTGGACACCAGCTCGGCGTAGAGCGGGTGCCGGTGCGGCCCGTTGACGTCGACCTTCTCGGTCAGCGGGAAGGTCACGCCGTAGTTGACCTGGCAGAAATCCTCGATCTCCGCGGCCGTGCCGGGCTCCTGGCCGGCGAACTGGTTGCACGGCACGCCGAGCACGGTCAGGCCCCGGTCCGCGTACTCGTCGGCGAGGGCCTGGAGGCCGGCGTACTGCGGGGTGAGGCCGCACCGGGAGGCGACGTTGACCACCAGCAGGGCGCGGCCGCGGTAGCGCGCGAGGTCGGCCGGGCCGCCGGCGAGAGCGTCGATCTGCACGTCGAAAACGGTCATGGGACGAGGCTACGGGGTTGCCCGCCCCGTCCGGCGGCGGACCCGACGAATCGATGCATCTACATCTTGACGAAGTGGTGACGCGTGAGTAACGTCTCAGCATCCAATCTGGAAAGTTTCCTAACTGTTTGGGGAGACGCCGTATGAAGAGATCGCTCCGCCGGGCCCTCTGGGCCACCGGCGCCGTGGTCGCGCTCGCGGTCGCGGCAGTGCCGATGACGACCGCCTCCGCCGCGGGCAGCGTCACCGCCACGTTCACCAAGGTGCAGGACTGGGGGACCGGTCACGAGGCGAAGGTGACCATCACCAACGGCACCAGCGCCAGCGTCGACACCTGGCGCATCGAGTTCGACCTGCCCGCGGGCACCACCATCAGCAGCTTCTGGGACGCCGACGTCACCAGCAGCGGCAACCACTACGTGGCGGTCAAGAAGAGCTGGGCCGGCCCGCTCGCCGCGGGCGCCAGCTTCAGCTGGGGCTACAACGGCACCGGGGCGTACAAGGCGCCGCTGAACTGCACGGTCAACGGCGCGTCCTGCTCCGGGGGCACTCCTCCGACGACCACCCCGCCGACCACGACGCCGCCGACCACCACTCCGCCCACCACGACCCCGCCGACGACCACCCCGCCGACCACGCCTCCGCCCACCACGAACCCGCCGAGCGGGGGCAAGAAGGTGGTCGGCTACTTCACCGAGTGGGGCGTCTACGGCCGCAACTACCACGTGAAGAACGTGCACACCAGCGGGTCGGCCGCCAAGCTCACCCATCTGCTGTACGCCTTCGGCAACACCACCGGCGGGCGGTGCAGCATCGGTGACAGCTACGCCGACTACGACAAGGCGTACACCGCGGCGGACAGCGTCGACGGCGTGGCCGACACCTGGGACCAGCCGCTGCGGGGCAACTTCAACCAGCTCCGCAAGCTGAAGAAGATGTACCCGAACCTGAAGGTGATCTGGTCCTTCGGTGGCTGGACCTGGTCGGCCGGCTTCACCCAGGCCGCGCAGAACCCGGCCGCGTTCGCCGACTCCTGCTACTCGCTGATCAAGGACCCGCGCTGGGCGGACGTCTTCGACGGCATCGACATCGACTGGGAGTACCCGAACGCCTGCGGCCTCCAGTGCGACACCAGCGGCCCGAACGCCTTCAAGAACGTGATCAGCGCGCTGCGGAGCAAGTTCGGCTCCAGCTTCCTGGTCACCGCGGCGATCACCGCCGACGGCAGCACCGGCGGCAAGATCGACGCGACCGACTACGCTGGCGCGGCGCCGAACCTCAACTGGCTGATGCCGATGACGTACGACTACTTCGGCGCCTGGGCGGCCCAGGGCCCGACCGCCCCGCACTCGCCGCTCACCTCGTACACCGGCATCCCGCAGCAGGGCTTCTGGTCCGACGCGGCGATCCAGAAGCTCAAGTCCAAGGGCGTGCCGTCGGACAAGCTGCTGCTCGGTATCGGCTTCTACGGCCGGGGTTGGACCGGCGTGACCCAGACCGCCCCCGGCGGCACCGCCACCGGCCCGGCGCCCGGCACCTACGAGCAGGGCATCGAGGACTACAAGGTGCTCAAGAACACCTGCCCGGCCACCGGCACGATCGCCGGCACCGCCTACGCCAAGTGCGGCAGCAACTGGTGGAGCTACGACACCCCGGCGACCATCGGCGGCAAGATGACCTACGCGAAGAACCAGGGCCTCGGTGGCGCGTTCTTCTGGGAGCTCTCCGGTGACACCAGCAACGGTGAGCTGATCGGCGCCATCAAGGGCGGTCTCGGCTGAGCCGAGGGCCGACGCACCACCCACCCGGCGGGGAGGGGCCGCACCGGCCCCTCCCCGCACGGTGTGTGTTCAGGTACGGATGCTGCGGGCCCGGTGCTCCCGGGGCGAGAGCCCGTACGCGGCACGGAACGCCCGGCTGAAGTGCGCCCGGTCGCGGAAGCCCCAGCGGGCCGCCACCTGGTGGACGGCGAGGTGCCGCAGCCGCGGGTCGGCCAGGTCCCGGAAGCAGCGCTCCAGCCGGGCCGTGCGGATCAGGGCCCCCACGCTCGTGCCGGCCTCCTCGAAGAGCCGGTGCAGCGCGCGTAGGGAGAGATGGTGCGCCTCCGCCACGGTGGCCGGAGTGAGCCCGGGGTCGGCCAGGTGCTGCCGGATCCACGCCTCCACCCGGGCCCGCAGGCCGGTGATCCGCACCTCCACCGGGAGTTCCCGCTCCGCCTCCAACTGCCGGGCCAGGGTGCCGGCGATCAGGTCCAGGGCGATCCGGTCGAGCCGCGGCGCGTCCGACGCGGCGTACTGCTCGGGATGGGCCACCAGCTGGCGCAGGAAGGCGGCCAACAGGGCGCCCATCCCGGTGCCGGCGGGGATGTCCGCGGCGAGCAGCGCCGCCGCCCGCTGCGGGGGCAGCGGCAGCGCCCGGTGCGGCACCAGCACGGTCAGCGTCTCCAGCCGGTCGGCGGCCCGGTCCGGCACGTGCCGGGAGCCGTGCGGGCGGACGGTGTCGATGAAGGCGAAACCGGACGGGTCGAGCCGGCGGGACCGCCGCTGCTGCGACACCACGCCGTGGCCGTTCAGCGGCAGGGCGAGCTGGTAGAGCTCGGGGTCCGAGCTGTGGATCAACCGTGGGGTACGGGCCAGCTCCAGCGACGGGTACCGCCAGGCGCCGAGCCGGACCACGCCCAGGTCGACGGCCCGGGCCGAGGCGGCGAAGTCGCCCGCGTGCGCGGTGCGGATCCGGGCGGCCACCGACTCGCGGGCCACGACGTCCTGCCAGAAGTCGAACCGCTCAGCCGGGGGCAGCCAGGCGGTGTCAACCGATGCCACGGCGAGGATGACCGTCACCTCCTTCGGGGGTACGCCATTGTCGGCGCCGGGCGGCCCGGCGTCCATCCCGTGACAGCCGGACGCCGGTCCGCGTGCCACTCTGGCCGGCCGGGGCGATCCGGGCGAGGATGGGCAGGTCGTCGAGGGGCCGGTGGCGGCGGCCGCCGGGCGTGCACACGGCGGCGTCGATGTGACAGACTCGCCGCTCGGCATGTCCCGATGTCCGCGCTGATGGAAGGGGATCGATGGGTCTGACGCACCCGAGGGCGGTGGCCGGCGCGGCCCTGCTCGCGCTCCTGCCGGTCGCGCTGGCCGGCTGCGGCCTCGGCGGCGGGGACGACGCCCCGGGCAGCCCGGCCAGCCAGTCCCAGCGGGCACCGGCCGAGGAGGCGGCGGCCAAGAGCCGGGAACGCGTCCAGGCGTACCTGGACGCGATGGCGGCCAAGGACGCCGACGCCGGGCGCAGCCAGCTCTGCGCGCCCATGCAGGCCGCCTTCGACGCCGCCGCCACCGGCCCGAACGGCGACTTCGCCGATCACTTCACGGTCCCGCAGGCCACCATCACCGACGTCCGGTCCGGCCCGCACGGCGAGGAGGTGAGCACGTCGATCACGGTGGCCGTCGGGACCCGCAAGGCCACCCGGTCGCTGCTGTTCACGGTCACCCGCACCGGCGCCGACTGGTGCATCGCCGGCGAGGCGCCGGGCGGCAACTCCCCGGAGCCGGGGATCACGCCCTGAGGCCGCACCCGCGCCGACCTGCGGCGGTTCCGGAGTGTGTCGGTGATCTCCCAACTACCGGAACCGTCCCCCTCGGCGGCGGGCCGCCCCGGCGGTCGCCGTACGCTTTCCCCCATGCGCCATGAGTGGCATCAGCTGAGTCACCCCGCGGTGGGCAGCCCGGGGCTCCAGACCAGTCGTCCGACCGTCGACTCCGCCGAGGACGCGGCCCTCGGCCTGGACCGCTGGCGGGAGCTCCCGCGCGCGCAGACCCCGCCCTGGCCCGCCCAGGAGCAGGTCGCCGAGGTCTGCAAGGTCCTGGACACGGTGCCGTCCGTGGTCGCCCCCTACGAGGTCGACCAGCTCCGGCAGCGGCTGGCCCTGGTCTGCGAGGGCAAGGCGTTCCTGCTCCAGGGCGGCGACTGCGCGGAGACCTTCGCCGACAACACCGAGAGCCACCTGCTGGCCAACGCCCGCACCCTGCTCCAGATGGCGATCGTGCTGACGTACGGCGCGTCGCTGCCGGTGGTCAAGGTGGCCCGGGTCGCCGGGCAGTACACCAAGCCCCGCTCACTGCCGACCGACGCGCGCGGCCTGCCGGCCTACCGCGGCGACATGATCAACTCGCTGGAGGCCACGCCGGAGGCGCGGGTCGCCGACCCGCAGCGCATGATCCGGGCGTACGCCAACTCGGCCGCCGCCATGAACATGCTCCGGGCGTACCTGGCCGGTGGGCTGGCCGACCTGCACGCGGTGCACGACTGGAACAAGGGCTTCGTCAAGCAGTCGCCGGCCGGCGAGCGCTACGAGGCCATCGCCCGCGAGATCGACCGGGCGCTGGCGTTCATCCGGGCCTGCGGGATGACCGACGACGAGGCGCTGCGCACGGTCACCCTCTACTGCTCCCACGAGGCGTTGGCGCTGGAGTACGACCGGGCCCTCACCCGGATCTCCGGCAGCCGGGCGTACGGCCTGTCCGGGCACTTCCTCTGGATCGGTGAGCGGACCCGGCAGCTCGACGGCGCGCACATCGACTTCATCTCCCGCATCGCCAACCCGATCGGGGTCAAGCTCGGCCCGACCACCACGCCGGACGAGGCCATCGAGCTCTGCGAGAAGCTCAACCCGGACAACGTCCCCGGGCGGCTCACGCTCATCAGCCGGATGGGCAACCACCGGGTCCGGGACGCCCTGCCCCCGATCGTCGCCAAGGTCACCGCCGCCGGCGCCAAGGTCGTCTGGCAGTGCGACCCGATGCACGGCAACACCCACGAGTCCTCGAACGGCTACAAGACCCGGCACTTCGACCGGATCGTCGACGAGGTGCTCGGCTACTTCGAGGTGCACCGCGGTCTGGAGACCCACCCGGGCGGCCTGCACGTCGAGCTGACCGGCGAGGACGTCACCGAGTGCCTCGGCGGCGCCCAGGGCATCGAGGACCTCGACCTGCCCGACCGGTACGAAACCGCCTGCGACCCGCGACTGAACACCCAGCAGTCGCTGGAGCTGGCCTTCCTCGTTGCGGAGATGCTCCGTGGCTGACGCGAGGAGTGAGCTTGCGAGCCCCGCAGTCGGCGGCCGAAAGGATCACCGTGGCTGACGCGAGGAGTGAGCTTGCGAGCCCCGCAGTCGGCGGCCGAAAGGATCACCGTGGCTGACTTCATCGACCTTCGTTCGGACACCGTGACCCGGCCCACCGCCGGGATGCGGGAGGCGATGGCCACCGCCGAGGTGGGCGACGACGTCTACGCCGAGGACCCCACGGTCACCGCGCTGGAGGCCGAGGTCGCCGCGCTCTTCGGGCACGAGGCGGCGCTGTTCGCCCCGACCGGCTCGATGGCCAACCAGATCGCCCTCCAGCTCGTCGTCCCGCCCGGCGACGAGCTGCTCTGCGACGCCGACGCGCACGTGGTCACGTACGAGATCGGCGCGGCGGCCGCGTACGGCGGGATCTCCTCGCGGACCTGGCCGGCGGTGGGCGCGGAGATCGACCCCGAGGTGGTGGCCGGGATGGTCCGCCCGGACGGCTACTTCGCGGTGCCGACCCGGGCCATCGCCGTCGAGCAGACCCACAACCGGGGCGGCGGCGGGGTGATCCCGCTGGCGACCCTGCGTGAGCTGCGCCGGGTCGCCGACGACCACCGGCTCGCCCTGCACTGCGACGGCGCCCGGATCTGGCACGCGCACGTTGCCGACGGGGTGCCGCTGGCCGAGTACGGGGCGCTGTTCGACACCCTCTCGGTCTGCCTCTCCAAGGGCCTCGGCGCCCCGGTCGGCTCGCTGGTGGTCGGCAGCGCCGAGAAGATCGCCCGGGCGCGGTTCGTCCGCAAGCGGATGGGCGGCGGCATGCGGCAGGTCGGCATCCTGGCCGCCGCGGGCCGGTACGCGCTGGCCCACCACGTCGAGCGGCTCGCCGAGGACCACGCCAAGGCCGCCCGGCTGGCCGAAGCGGTCGCCCCGTACGGGGTGCTCGCGACCGTGGTGCGGACCAACATCGTCCCGCTCGACCTGGCCAAGCACCCGCTCGACGCGCCCGCCCTGGCGGCCGCCGCCCGGGAGCGGGGCCTGCTGCTCTCGGTGCTCGGCCCGCGCACGGCCCGCCTGGTCACCCACCTGGACGTGTCGAACGACCAGATCGACCGGGCCGCCGAAACCCTGACCACCCTCCTCCGCGCCTGACCCGCCGTCCCGCCCCCTCGCCTCGTTGATCAAGAGGTTCGCGTCGCCCGCGATGCGGATCCCGACGCACACTTCTTGATCAACGCCGGGGCACCTCGGCGCGGGCCTATGGGGGGTCGCTCAGGGGTGGAGGCGTTTGAGCGTGGCGATGTCGGCGGCGTGGCCGACATGCTTCTCGGTGGGGGTCTCCACCAGGACCGGGACGCCCGCGGTGGCGGGGTGGCGCATCAGCTCGGCGAACGCGGGCTCGCCGATGCTGCCCTTGCCGATGCTCTCGTGCCGGTCCCGGGTGGAGCCGCACAGGTCCTTCGAGTCGTTCGCGTGCACCAGCTTCAACCGGTCGGCGCCGACCGCGGCGACCAGCGCGTCCAGCGTGGCGGTCATCCCGCCCTCGATGGCCAGGTCGTGCCCGGCCGCCCAGGCGTGGCAGGTGTCGAAGCAGACGCCCATCATCGGGTGCCGGTCCACCGCGTCCAGGTAGGGGCCCAGGTGCTCGACCCGGGAGGCCAGCGACCGGCCACCCCCGGCGCTCGGCTCGACCAGCAGCATCGGCCCGCTGGTGGCCGCGGTCTCGTCGAGCAGCGGGAGCAGGGCCGCGCGGACCTGCCGCATGGCCGCCTCGGCGTGGCCCGCGTCGACGGCGCTGCCGGCGTGGAACACCACGGCCTCGGCGCCGATGGCCCGGCCCCGGCGCAGCGCGTGCGCCAGGGTCTCCGCCGACCGCTCGACCGTGGCCGGGGTGGGGGAGCCGAGGTTGACCAGCAGCGAGGCGTGGATGAAGACCGGCAGGCCGCGCTCGCCGCAGCCGTCCCGGAACAGCACGTCCTGCTTCGGGTCGCCCGCCGGCAGCGCCCAGCCCCGGGAGTTGGAGACGTAGACCTGCACCGCCTCGGAGGCGGCCGCGTCGGCGTAGGGCAGCGCCGCCTTGGCCAGGCCGCCGGAGGTGGGGGTGTGCGAGCCGACCCGCCGCCGCCCGGTCCCGCTCTGCTCGTTCACAGGCAGGTCACCGTGACCGGGGTGCCCGGCGGCACCGGAGTGTTCTCGCCCGGGTTCTGGAAGCGGGCCACCCCGTTCGGGTTGAGCTGGATGTTGACCGGGAAGCCCTGGCTCTCCAGCACCTGCTTGGCCTGCTGGCAGGGCAGGTCGACGACGCGGGGGACGGGCACCAGGGCCGGGCCCTTGCTGACCTCCAGCTTGACCTGGGTGCCCTTCTCCACGCCGGTGCCGTCCGCCGGGCTCTGGCCGAGGATCTCGTCCTTCGGCTTGTCGGAGTCCTTGTAGGTCTCCACCGGGGTCAGCCCGAGCTGGCCGAGGATGCCGCGGGCGTCGGTGAGGCTCTTGCCCACCAGGTTCGGCACGGTCACCGGGGCGCGGCCCTTGCTCAGGATCACCGTCACCTTCGTGCCCGGTTTGACCACCGTGCCCACCTTCGGGTCGGTGGCCAGCACCACCCCGGCCGGCAGCGCGTCGTCGTAGCGGGAGCTGCCCTTGACCGGCGCCAGCTTGGCGTCGGCCAGCTCGGCCCGGGCCAGCTCGAAGTCCTTGCCCACCACGTCCGGCACCGGCAGCCGCTCCGGACCGAGCGACAGGGTCAGGGTGATCGTGCCGCCCTTGACGATCCGGGTGGCGGAGACCGGAGCCTGGCCCAGCACCGTGTCCTTGGGGACCTTCTCGTCGTAACGGGGCTCGGCGTAGCGCAGGATGAAGCCGCCCCGGTTGGCCTGCGCCTCCGCGTCGGCCTTGGTCAGGCTCACCAGCTGCGGGGCGACCGTGTAGCGGCCCACCCCGAACCACCAGCCGCCCACGGCGGCCACCAGGCCGAGCACCACGGCCGCCGCGGCGACCGCCAGCCGGCCGCGCGGCGAGCCCATCACCCGGGTACGCAGCCCGGCGAGCCGGGCGCCCAGGCCCTCGTCCTC